>JAAYPF010000058.1 GCA_012519925.1 Clostridiaceae bacterium | reverse complement strand
ATCCTCCAAAAGTTCTTAAGTGTATTATACCATAAAACGCAGTAAAGTCATAATTTTTAAAGATTTTTTATAATATTATTTAGATTCTTTTGGGGTTGTCATGCGGATGACTTTTTCAGCAGCTTTGGTATATGCCTTATTATTCTTAAGTACTTTTGTACATAATTAGGTCATTTAAATAAATAACCGGTCGATAAATCAAATCTTAAAATTTGAATTATCAACCGGTTAGGTTAAATATCTAATTAGTTTTTCAAACGTTTTTCTAAAGCATCTAATTGTGCAATCAA
The DNA here is from genome assembly GCA_012519925.1 of Clostridiaceae bacterium. GTDB lineage: Bacteria > Bacillota > Clostridia > Acetivibrionales > Acetivibrionaceae > Acetivibrio. Next base: position 27,285 of record JAAYPF010000058.1, on the reverse strand, counting down.
TTCTTTAGGAAGTTTTTCTCCATAGTTAGCATAGTGTTTTCTGATTGACTCAACTTCCTTCAACCACTCTTCTTTATTAACTTTGAGAAGTTCAGCCATATCATCGGCACTAACATCAAGTCCTGTTGTATCAATAGCATCTGCTGCAGGCATGTAACCGATAGGAGTCTTAACTGCCTTGCCTTCTCCAGATACTCTTTCGCAAATCCACTTAAGAACACGGCTGTTATCACCATATCCAGGCCATAACCATTTACCGTCTTTATCTTTACGGAACCAGTTTACATAGAATATCTTAGGCAATTTGCCCTCTTCGGATTTTGATCCAACTTCTAACCAATGCTTTAAGTAATCACCAACATGGTAGCCTATGAATGGTAACATAGCAAATGGATCACGACGTACTTGACCGATATTAGCTGAGATAGCAGCAGCAGTTATTTCTGAACCCATGATTGAGCCCATAAATACACCATGCTCCCAATCGAAGCTTTCATGTACCAATGGAATAGTACTTGGACGACGTCCACCTACAAGAATTGCTGATATAGGCACACCATTAGGATCTTCCCACTCAGGTGCAATTACAGGACACTGAGCTGCAGGTGCTGTAAAACGAGCATTTGGATGAGCTGCAGGTGTTTCAGAACCTGGTGCCCAATCCTTGCCTTTCCAGTCAACAAGATGTGAAGGAGCATCGCAGCCGATACCTTCCCACCAAACATCACCGTCGTCTGTTAAAGCAACGTTTGTGAATATTGTATCCTTATCTATACTCTTCATAGCACTTGGATTTGAATCCATGGAAGTACCAGGAGCAACACCAAAGAATCCTGCTTCAGGATTTATAGCATACAAGCGGCCATCTTTACCGTATTTCATCCAAGCTATGTCATCACCTATTGTTTCAACTTTCCATCCAGGAATAGTTGGTACAAGCATAGCAAGGTTTGTCTTACCACATGCACTTGGGAAAGCACCAGCGATATATTTCACATTACCTTTTGGATCTGTAATACGAAGGATAAGCATATGCTCAGCAAGCCAACCTTCTTCACGAGCTATAGCAGAAGCTATACGAAGTGCAAAACACTTTTTACCTAAAAGAGCATTTCCACCATAACCTGAACCATAAGACCAGATAGTTCTTTCTTCTGGGAAATGGCTGATATATTTCTTTTCAATTGGTGCACAAGGCCATGATGAATCTTTCTCTCCTTCAGCTAGAGGAGCACCTACTGAGTGCAAGCAAGGTACAAATTCTCCATTATCACCTAATGTTTCTAAAACCTTACTTCCTATACGAGTCATAATACGCATGTTAACTACAACGTAAGGGCTATCAGTCAATTCAACACCTATCTTTGATATTGGTGAACCTATAGGTCCCATTGAGAAAGGTATAACATACATTGTTCTTCCTTTCATGCAACCTTTGTAAAGTTCTTTCATTGTAGCCTTTAATTCATTAGGATCAACCCAATTGTTGGTAGGTCCTGCATCTTCTTGCTTTTTAGAAGCAATATAAGTCCTGTCTTCTACACGTGCTACGTCAGACGCATCACTACGGAAGAGATAACTCCCCGGACGTTTTTCAGGATTAAGTTTAGTAGCCATCCCTGAATCTACCATTTCTTGCAGAAGACGTTGATTTTCTTCATCGGAACCATCACACCAGTAAATCTGGTCAGGCTGACACATTTCAGCCATTTCTTTTACCCAAGCTAATAACTTTTGATTGTTTGTGCTCATTAAAATTCTCCCTTCAAATAGTTTAATATACTATTGCAAAATTGCAATATCAGAATTAGAATAACCGAAGTGTTGATATTCGGTAATATACTAGAGTAAATAGTGAATTAGTTAATTTTTTCACTAACTAACATGCTATCACAAAACCTTCTAAATTTCAACAAGTGTTTTTTGTTTTTCCTGCAGATTTATAATTCACGAGAGTGACACATACTAGTTTAAATTAACTAACAACTCTTAGCATTAACTCTTATACAGCCAAAATAGAGCTTAAAGAAAGTAGCATTACTATGAAAGTCTTGACTTTTTAATATTCATTTTGATAATAAGCTGAGTTATTTATATAATTTGCCCATATTTCTTACGCCTAATCATTTTTTTAGACCTCACCAAAAAAACAACCTATATATAATTCCTCTAAAAAAGTTTGTTATTTTTGAAAACTTTTTTGCCACACACAAGTTATATCAATGCATAAAAGGAGAATTTAGAACTCAGAATTCAGGATTTAAGAATATTTCCAAAGCATGAAATATACGGTCTGGCATCACAATTTAGGCGTACCACTGTATCAACAGCTGCTAATGTAGCTGAAGGTTTTCGTAAACATAGTAAAAGAGATAAAATGCGTTTTTATAATATTGCACGTGATTCTCTTGAAGAATGCAGATATTATCTAATTCTTACAAGGATCCTTAAATATTGTGACGTTTCAGACTAAAAACTTCTTTTAGAAGAAGTTAGCAAATTACTAGAAGCATATTGTCAGAGCGTTTTAAATTCTGAATTCTATGGTTCTGAATTCTTGCGGCTTTGCCGCGGTATATTTTGCAATAAACGTTTAAAATTTATTTTAGATATTCCAACATATACAGCTATTAGATCACAGAGCACTCCCTTAACAACCGCTGCTTCATCTCCCATAAAGGTGTAGATAGATCTACAAAGTAAATGTGCGGGTTTTCAAACCTCTTAACTTCATCCCATAAATTATTTATCTGCTCCTGGCAATAATCCTTAATTTCCTTCAATTTTGGGCTTTTATACACACATTTTCCTTTATCAAAAATCTTTTTTTGCAGCCTTTTTGCACTGAAGTTTGTTACTATTTTTCTCTTCCAAGTGTGCTCAGGGTCAAATATTTCATAAGGCTTGCTGTCATCAATAACTTCATCACGAGTAGTTAGGACATCCGCAATAGCTTTTCCAGTCTTTTTGTCAAAAAGTCTCCAAAGTTCTTTAAATCCAGGATTGGTTATTTTAGTCACATTTTCACTGAGTTTTATTTTTGGAATAATGTTTTTGTTTTCCTCAAGAGCTACAAGCTTATATACTCCCCCAAATACAGGCTCGGACTTTGAAGTTATTAGCCTCTCACCCACACCGAACAAATCAACTTTTGCACCTTGAATAAGAATATCACGAATAATATATTCATCTAGAGAATTAGAGGCAACTATAGCACAATCATTAAATCCTGCTTCATCCAACATCCTTCTAGCTTCCTTTGATAGATATGTAATATCCCCCGAATCTATTCTTATTCCCTTTGGCCTAAATCCCTTCTGAACCACTACTTCATTAAACACTTTTATCGCATTAGGCACTCCGGATTTAAGTACACTATAAGTATCAACAAGCAGTGTACAATTATCAGGATATGCTTTTGCATATGCTCTAAATGCTTCGAGCTCTGTTGGAAACATTTGAATCCAACTATGAGCCATAGTACCAATAGCCGGAATTTCAAAATCCCTCTCTGCAATTGTACACGCTGTTCCTATACATCCTCCGATATATGCCGCCCTTGCTCCGTAAATAGCACCGTCATAGCCTTGAGCTCTCCTAGATCCAAACTCCATCACACTACGACCTTGAGCCGCTCTAACGATACGGTTGGCTTTTGTTGCTATAAGACTCTGATGATTAATAGTCAAAAGTATCATAGTCTCAATAAACTGTGCTTCTATAACAGGTCCCCTGACTGTTACCACTGGTTCATTTGGAAATATAGGTGTTCCTTCGGGCACAGCCCATACATCGCAGCTAAATTTAAAGTTCTTAAGATATTCCAAAAATTCTTCACAAAATATCTTCTTACTTCTCAGATACTCTATATCAGCCTCACTAAAGCTAAGGTTTTTCAGGTATTCACTAAGCTGTTCAACACCTGCCATTATGGCAAAGCCTCCCCCATCGGGCACTTTTCTGAAAAACATATCGAAGTAAGCAATTTTATCTCTAAATCCGTTTTTAAAATAGCCATTAGCCATAGTCAATTCATAAAAGTCGGTCAACATACTCAAATTTATCTTTTCCATTTCCAACCACCTCTGTATGCTTTTTATATCAAGCTTCAATATTTCTAACTACCTCTACTCCATTGATTATCATATTATAAAGGGCCATAATATTTACTAAGTCACCATTATGAATCCCTAAATCATAAGTATCAACAGCGTTTATAGGCACGATTACTCTATAATTCTTGTTTTGCATATTAAACCAGGTCTTTAATGTTATTGCAAACTGCTGGACACATATATCCGTACAAACACCAGTAACGATGAAATTTGTTATCTGCGGATTTTCATTTAGCCATTTCTTAAACTCTTCTTCATGAAAACCGTTGGTTGAGTTCTTTTTAATTAGTTCAAAGCCTCCAACCTCTTTAATTTCATCAACCACTTCTGCTTCAGTAGTTCCCTCCATACAGTGCTTAGGGTAGGATTCAAATTCTGGTGATGCATCAGTATGACAATCTGCAAAGGCAAGCTTTTGAATTCCCAATTCATCACACTTTATTGATAAACTGACTATTTCAGGTATCGAGTCCTCAGTCCTTTCACTTTTTAAAGCACCTTCCCTTGCAAAGCCATTTATCATATCTACTATAAATAGAGCTGTTTGCTCTCCCTTTAAGTCATTGAGCTTAATACCATCTAAGCCTTCTAGCATATCAAGCATTTCATTTAAAGTTTGTGTACTTCTTTTTAAGAAATCTTCCCTATTAATTTTTTTCATATAAATCTTCCCCTTTCACTTTTATTAAGCCTCTAAAACACTCTGTCAGTTTGGATTAAACCTAAACAATTTTGAAGGTCTGTGACCTGCATCTTTTGTATATTCATTGGTTTCAATAACCATATCCGAAATCTTTCTTCGGAAATTAGCCTTTAATAGCTCGGTATCAAGGATAATTTCGTATACTTGTTGAAGCTGTGTCAATGTAAAAAGTTCAGGCATAAGGTTAAAAGCGATGTCGGTATACTCTATTTTATTTCTAAGCCGCTCAATTCCATATTCTATTATTTTTGCATGATCAAAGGCTATACCCTCCGATTCAACAATTTCTCTCTCAATTTTAGTTACTCTGTTTTCAACCGTTTTCACTATTTTGATAGTCGCCGAGAGGATATCATCTTCATTTGAAAGAATTAATTTAAAAAGTCTTTGTAATATATATCCGGCTGGTGTTACTGTTTTTTGCTCTTGAAACAATTTGCATGAAACGGTAAACCACTTTGCATCATCGGCATCATCGTTGGCTTTTACATCAAGAGAATGACTGTCAACTAGAGACATATAGGATGTACTTATTATTCTTGTCCTTGGATCTCTTCCTACATCTCCCCATGTATAAAGCTGTTCCATATATATATTGTCAATGTTGGTTTCCTCTTTCAATTCCCTTCGTGCTGCCTCATCCATGCTCTCATCCATATTCACAAATCCTCCGGGAAGAGCCCATTGACCTATATAAGGATGATCTCCTCTCTTTATCATCAACAGCCTTAATACTTTTTCAGGAAGCTTCCTGTAACTCTCCTTTTCCTGATCAGTTACAGTAAAAATAAGCATATCCACAGTAACTGAAGGTCTCTCATACTCACCGGCGTCATATGTTTTTAAAAATTCTTCTTCCGTAAGCCCTTGCTTATTTTTCAGTTTATTGTCCATTTTTTCAACCTCGCCGTTATTGATATTATCATTTTGTTATTATCATTATAATACCATATATTTATTCTGTCAATAATTATTCTTGATAAGATTTGCGTATTTTATGATTTTTATTTTGACAAAACCATTTTTGGTAGTACAGATGGTGTTTTTCTAATTTTAGAGTTGTATGAATAATTATACTGTTAGAAGCCGTATAAAGGAAAAGGAAGAAGAGAAAGATTTTATGTTAGCAAATCCTCGGAAGACCTTCGCCTTGAAGTGCCTTCAAAATTCTTTTGCCACCAATTCTGGTAGTAACCGTAACAGCAACATCTTCACGTTTTATAACTTCACCAACTATTGCTGCCTTTTCTCCATAGTTACTGTTTTTTATGATATTTAAAGCTTTTTGAGCATCTTCTTGTGGGACAAAACAAACTAGTTTACCCTCATTGGCCATATAAAGAGGATCAAGTCCTAATATGTCGCAAAAGCTTTTTACTTCAGGATCTACAGGAATATTTTCTTCTAGCAAGCCAATAGTAGTATTAGAACCATCAGCAATTTCATTCAATACAGTGGCTAGTCCACCCCTGGTGACATCTCTCATAGTCTTTATTTCTATTTCCTCTTTTATTAAGTTTTGCACCATTTCACCTAGATAAGCACAGTCACTGCTGATTGTATTTTCTATATTCATTCGTTGGGACAATATGCAAGCATGGTGATTACCTAGAGTTCCGCTTAAAATTACAGCATCTCCGGGCTTTACATTTGATGTATGAAGAGGCTTTTGATTGATAAATCCAAGTCCTGAGGTATTTATATATATTCCACCCTTTCCTTCAATTACTTTAGTATCCCCAGCCACAATTTTTATATTAGTATCTCTAGCTATAGCAGCCATTGATTTAACAATTTCCTCTAAATCCTTCATATCCATACCTTCTTCAAGAATAAATCCTGCTGTAAGGTATTTAGGTGTAGCTCCCATAACAAGAAGATCATTTAATGTGCCACATACGGATAGTTTTCCAATATCACCACCTTGAAAAAAAATCGGGGTAACAACAAAGGAATCGGTGGTATATGCAATTTTCCCGCTAGGAACATCTATTACCGCCGCATCTTCCATCTTATCCAATGCATCATTTCCAAAATTTTTTTGAAACAATTCTTCTACCAACATTCTTGTTGCACTTCCGCCACTTCCATGTGCCATTGTTATCTTTTGACTTTCTCCCAAAATTTCCACCTTACTTTCCTATTTATAAAATAATTTATTCGTGCATATTATAGTGAATACCACAAGTTCCTTCGTGTGATACCATACATGGTCCAATCGGATTAACTGGAGTACATACTTTACCAAATAGAGGACACTCCTTTGGTTCTATTCTTCCTATAATAACTTCTCCACATCTGCATCCATTAGATTCCTTTAAAATCGCCTTCTCTTCACTAGGAAATTCAATGGTGTAATCCATATAAGCTTTACGCAAGACATATCCCGAATGGTCAATAACTCCTATTCCCCTCCAATACACAGAAGAAGGTTCAAAATACTTCTCTATAATTTTCATGGCCTTAGGATTACCTTTATCTGAAACTATGCTCCTATACAAGTTATGAACCTCATGCCTAGCATTACTGGTCTGTACAACAAGGTCATATATTGCTACCAATATATGTTCTGCGGAAAAACCTGCAATACAAAAGGGTTTATGGTATTTATTCGCTAGATAGTTATAAACTGAAGTTCCAGTAACTGAAGCTACATGCCCAGGAGCTATAAAGCCGTCAATATCCGGTTCGCTTTTGCATAGCCAATCAAGGGCAGGACCTATGGTTTTCAAACTAGTAAAAAGCTTAACATTTGTTATCTCCATCTCAGTGAGTTTATCCAACAAAAGTGCATAGGCAGGAATAGTGGTTTCAAACCCCACCGCTGCTAAAACATAATTCTTTTCGGAATTATTCAGTGCTATCTCCACTGCATCCATAGGGGAGTATATAATTTCCACACTGCCACCTGACGCTTTGGCTTCAGAAAGTGAAGCTTTCGTTCCGGGGACCCTAATTAAATCTCCAAAAGTCAGAATGGCATATTTCTTGCTTTCAGCATATTTCATCAGTAAGTCAATATAATTTGAAGGAGTTACACATACTGGACATCCTGGACCCGATACAAGTTTAATACTTGGTGACAGCAAAGATCTTATGCCATTCTTTACTATACTTCCGGTATGGGTACCACACACCTCCATAAGCTTTATCTTAGGACCTGTATATTCAATAAGAAAGCGTTTTATCTCTTCTATATTTATCATTACAGAACATCCTCCAAATCGGCAAAAAGATTGGAAAGTTCCTCAGCCAATTCTCTTTTTACTACTTCAACGGCATATCCGGCATGTACAAGAACGTAACTACCAACTTTTACATCAAGCAAACTAACGTTTACCTCTATAATGTTTCCGCTAAAGTCCACTTTTGCAATTTTACCCTTTAGTTCTATTACTTTTCCAGAAATAGCAACACACATATTTTCACTTCCCCATCATTTTTGTACTATAATATTTCCCTGAATGTGTCACAAAAAACCCCTCTAAATTTCTTTCACTTCAAAATAACATTTCTATACATCAAAACATTCCTGCAAAGGCCTGACCTAAAGAAACACCACCATCATTCACAGGTACTTTTGTATTAAAGAATACATTAAATCCGCTACATTTTAATACCTTCACTGCACCTTCAAAGATAATTGAGTTTTGGAAAACTCCTCCACTAAGTGCCACATCATTAATTTTATATAATTCTCGAATTCTTGTACATGTTTTTAATACGTAATTAATTATGGTTACATGAAACCTCCATGCTATTTCTCTTTTATCTACACCATTTACGCTATCGGTAATTATTTCCCTTATGCACCTATTCATATCACCAATTAGCTTACCATCAATTTCATTAATCTCATAATTGTAAGGTTTATAAAAATCCATAATATTCTCTGAAGAATAGTCCATAAATCCTTCTTGTTGACTATGCACCCCCCCATACTCCGCCGCATAGTTCTCCAATAAAATTGCACATTCTCCTTCAAAAGTCGAATACTCTTTAATACCAGCAAGGAAACTTACTGCATCGAATAACCTTCCCATACTAGACGACCTTACAGTATTGATATTATTCTTAAGTGCGGCTTTTATAAGCTGCCATCTATCATCCTTTATATACATCTCTAAACCTGAATTGTACAAGTATGAATATCCTGTCTTATAAGCCTCTTTTACACTTGAATCGCCCCCTAACATCGGAACATATTTTAAATGTCCCGCCCGTATAAAGGTATCCGTCGATGCAACAAGGAATTCACCGCCCCACATGGCACCATCCGTGCCATAACCTGTTCCATCAAAGGCTACACCTATAACAGGATGAAACAAACGATTCTCTGCCATAACCGATAAAATATGTGCATGGTGATGCTGAACCTCAAGAACTTCAAGACCACATTCTCTAGCATATTTTGATGTTTGATATCCAGGATGAAGATCACAACATACTCTTTCAGGTTCAATGCAAAAAATTCTTTTAAAACGTTCAAGGTTCTCCTTATAGACCTTAAAGCTTCTAGCTTCTTCAAGATCACCACCAAATTGACTCAAGTATGCATAACCGTTTTGACCAACACAAAAGGTATTCTTTAAATCACTGCCACAAGCAAGTACAGGTCTGCCTTCCTTAAACCTTTCACCTAAATATACTGGCAAAGGAACAAACCCTCTTGCCCTCCTTATAAATTGAACAGAATTATTAGAACTAACCTTTACTACAGAGTCATCTATTCCGCTAAGTATTCTTCGATCATTGTACAAAATACCCGACAATAATTTATCGTTTAGTGACATCATCTTCAAATTATCGATTATAATCGGTTCACCGGAAATATTCGCACTTGTCATAACCAAGGGACCAATTGTATTTATCATCATCTTATGGAGCGGAGTATATGGCAGAAAACATCCAAGATATTTACTGGATTTAAAAACCTCTTCACAAAGGTCTGATTCTTTACGCTTTAGGAGCACAATAGGTCTTTCTCTTGACAATAGCTGTTTTTTCTCTTTTTCAGATACAAAACAGTATTTCTCTACTTCCATTACACTATCAAACATAACAGCAAAGGGCTTTCCTTCGCGCCCCTTAAGCTTTCTTACTCTAGCTACAGAATTACTGTTAAAGGGACTACAACACAAATGAAAACCACCAACTCCCTTCACAGCAATAATCCCACCCTGCTTCAAAAGCTTGACAGCTTGATCAAAAGCTCCAAACCCCATTATTTCCTTATCACTGCCCACTTTCCTAAATTTCAATTGTGGACCGCATTTATGGCAGGAAATGGTTTGAGCATGATAACGCCTATCCTTTATACTTTTATATTCTTCAGAACACGAGCTACACATAGGAAAGTCTGACATAGTTGTATTTTCTCTATCATAGGGAACACAGTCCATTATACTAAAACGCGGTCCACACTCCATACAGCTGATAAAGGGGTGCAAATATCTACGGTTAGTTTCTTCATATAATTCTTTCATACAATTTTCACATACTGTGAAATCTGGCGAGATAAAAATTGGACTTTCGGTGTTATTGTTGCTTGGTTTTATCTTAAATTTGTCAAACAAATCAATATCGCCGCAGTTTCTTTCAGACACCTGTAAACTAACAATATCTGAAGACTGCGGCTTTTTCTGTTTTAAATCACAAACAAAATCTTTTAATTGTTTCTCATTAGCCTTTATAACAATAAGAACACAGGCACCATCATTTGAAACAAAACCATCTAAATTATGTTTATGTGCCAAACGATGAATAAAAGGTCTAAAACCGACTCCCTGAACTGTTCCACAAATTCTTATTTCATAATTCTTCATTATACTCTTACCTTATTTATCCATTGTACAAGCTTATCAAAACCTTCTCCAGTTTTTGCACATACTTCAAAAACTGGAGCCTTTTTATTTAGGGCAGCTATTCCATCATAAAAAAACTTATCGTCAAAATCCACATACTCCTTCAAATCGCATTTGTTTAACACAATAACATCAGCATTTTCAAAAATTATGGGATATTTATATGGCTTGTCGCTTCCCTCTGGTACAGAACATATCAGCATTTTAATATGCTCCCCAATAACAAATTCTGCGGTACATACCAAATTTCCTATATTCTCAACAAAAAGAATAGCTTTCTCCCTAAGATTAAAGTTGTCTAATGCACTATTAATAGTTGGAGCGTCTAAATGACAAGCTCCTTTAGTATTTATTTGATAGGTCTCCACACCAATTGATCGCATTTTTTGTGTATCAATGTCCGATTCTAAATCACCCTCAATAACATAGAATTTAGTGTCAGGCATTAATTTAATAATTTGTTTTAGTGCCGAAGTCTTACCTGCCCCGGGCGAACCTAAAACATTAACAGCAAAAATACCCTTTTGGGTAAGTTTTTCTTTAACTGAAAACGCAATTTTCTCATTTTCACTATAAATATTCTTTACCACTTCAACTCTTTGAAGTTCCATATTATCGGTCCTCCATAATAATCAAAAAATCATTTATCCGTCAATATATCAATGTCCTTAACATAGAATTCCTTGCCTATCTCTGTTGGCAAACCCATCCCACCACATTGGGGACATTCAAAACTAAACCTCTTACGGTAAAAAAACGAATTACACTTTGAACACTTTAACTGAGGCTTTACATAGGTTATATCCACTATTGCACCTTCAGCTAAGGTCCCCTTTGATAAAACATCAAAATACATTTGAATGGACTCCCCTATAAAACCCGATAATTCACCCACTACAAGAGAAATCCTTTCAATTTTGATAGCCCCATTACTTATCGCATTTTCTTCAGCTATTTTAACTATTTGTTGCGTTATCGAGTACTCGTGCATTCGCAAATACTTCCTTATCTTTTGATACTGCCGGTTCACAATACTCATTAGACATTGAAAGGCATTTCTTAGGGCATGCCTCCACACAGTAACCGCATGTTACACACTTTAATCTCTCAATTTCCCACTTCTGATCTGCCCTGTTAACCGATATAGCCTTTGTAGGACATTTTTTCTGGCAGATTCCACAAAATACACAGCCTTCGATATTCATTTCTATCTTTCCTCTGGTATTTCGTGTGAATTCTCTTTTAACAACAGGATACATTAATGTTGCTGGTCTTGTAAATAAATTTATAAAAATCCTTTTTGTCACATTAAACGCAAACATTTCTTATCACCTCTCCGTACAACTTATACATGGATCTATAGTCAGTATTAATATTGGTACATCAGCAAAGTCACAGCCTTGCAGCAACTTTAACAATGCTGGAACATTGGCAAAGGTAGGTGTACGGACTCTTACTCTATCAAGAAATTTAGTTCCGTTACCTTTAATATAGTATACAACCTCACCTCTTGGTTGCTCTAAACGTGCAAAGTATTCACCGTCAGGATTCCCAGTAACCTTAACGTCCACAGGGCCTTCAGGTATTTTATCAACCGCCTGTCTTATCAGGCTTATAGACTGGAATAACTCATCAATTCTAACAGCACACCGGTCATAGCTGTCTCCATTTGTGCGAGTGATAGGTTCAAACTCCAACTTGGAATATGCTCCATATCCCAAGTTTCTCATATCTTGGGCAATACCGCTTGCACGCATCATAGGTCCAACGGCACCTAATACATGAGCATCTTCCTTTGAAAGCACTCCGACTCCCACTAACCTACGCTTAACAGTATACTCATTCATAAATACATTACTAATATCCTTAATTTCCTTTTCAAGCTCAGCAAGAAGTTTATCTATTCTTTTTAATGTAACAGGATCAATATCCTTACGAACACCGCCCACTTTGCAAGAGCCAAATATGACCCTTCCTCCTGTGGTTTCCTCTATTATGTCAAGAATTTTTTCTCTTACTCTCCAACAGTTCATAAATAAGTTTTCAAATCCAAAGGCATCGGCTAAAAGCCCCAACCAGAGTAAATGACTATGAAGCCTTGAAAACTCAGCCCATATAGTACGCAAAAAAACAGCCCGTTCCGGTACTTCTATATTCATAATTTGCTCAATCGCTTGAGAATAACCCATACCATGCATAAAACTGCAGATTCCGCATATTCTCTCTGCCACATAGATGTATTCAATAAAATCTTTTTTCTCGACAAGCTTTTCCAATCCCCTATGCACAAAGCCTATGGACGGAATTGCTTCCACTACTTTTTCATCCTCCATTACCAAGTCAAGATGAATTGGCTCAGGCAATACAGGATGTTGCGGTCCAAAAGGGATAATGGTTCTCCTTGACATATATATATCCTCCTACCTCAATAAGCTATAATCAACAATTTCCAAAGGGAGTCTTTACTGCTGTTTTGTATAAGTTACCTTTAAAATCGATTGCCATACCTTCAATACTTAGTCCAAAAAGATCATGTATTTCGTTCTCATACAACAGGGCACTCCAGTAAATATCACTAACACTTGGCAATTGGGCATCTTTTCCCACATCCAATTTCAAATTTAGAAATTCATAATCCTTATCAAAGGAATAATTGAGTTGCATGTTTTCATCAAGTTTTGTACAGCTTATCTGTACCAGTCTATATCCTTTAGCTGACAACTCCTTTACCGTGCTCACCAGTTTATCTATAGTAATGCTTTTGAACTCTTGTTTCTCGCTCATACTCAAACCCTTCCTTTTTTAACTAAAGATTTGCTTTCTTTCATTTTTTTGTATTTCTCCTCAAGTATTGTGGTTGCCTTAACAATCCCATCAATTATTGACTCTGGTCTTGCAGCACAGCCCGGCACATAAACATCAACAGGTAAAACTTGATCTATACCGCCCATAACATTATAGCATTCTCGAAATATCCCTCCGGTAGCTGCACAAATTCCCACTGCTACCACCACCTTAGGGTCGGGCATCTGATTGTAGAGATTCTTTATTACATCTATGTTCTGCTCATTAACAGAGCCTGTTACTACAAAAATGTCTGCATGCTTAGGATTTCCTGTATTTATAATTCCAAATCGCTCCACATCATACATAGGTGTCAAACATGCGAGCACCTCAATATCACAACCGTTACAGCTTGAAGCATCATAATGGAGAATCCAAGGTGATTTTGACAAAGAAGACATATCATCCCTCCTAACTAATAAAATACAAAACAACTATATTAACCATTCCAAAAAATATTGCTACAGCCCAAGAAGAAACCATTGTAAATCCCCACTTTGCTCTGGCATTACTGTTATCGATAAATATCTCCAGAAAAAATGTTGCTAATGTTACTATAATCGCTATGATTGGGTTACTTCCAAAAAACAGGTACACGAACCCCAATAATAATACATTCTCATACCAATGGGCAATTTCAATCATGGCTAATTTCTTGCCAGAAAACTCCGTTGTAATTCCCCGTACAATTTCTTGATGGGCATGGTGCGACATTGATAAGTCAAAAGGAGATTTTCTAAATTTAATAGTCAATATATAAAGAAACCCTAGAAATACTCCCGGTAGGTACATTATCAAAGGCGTGCCAAAAGATATAATCTTTGAAACATAGAAGTCTTTTGTAACCATATATATTCCAACCGTCATAATAATCATCATAGGTTCATAGGACATCATCTGGATTAATTCCCTTTCAGCTCCCATATGGCTGTAAGGAGACGATGTCGAAAACCCTGCTAAGACAAGCAATATACTAGCAAGTGTCAGTGCAAATACAACTAAAAGCAAATCTTCACCCGCAAAAAACAAACAGCCTGTAAAAATTACTACCACTAAAAAGGCAAATACATAAAAATTCTGCGATTTATTAACAATAAGGGTATCCTTTTTCATCAGCTTGAAAACATCATAAAAAGGCTGAAACAAAGGTGGTCCTACTCTCCCTTGCATCTTTGCAGTAATAACCCTGTCTATACCTGCAAGTAGCCCTCCTATCAAAGGTGCTAGTATTATAAATAATATAACAGAAATTGCGATTCTCAAAGTCGTGTTCCCCCTATCAAAGGTATAATTCTATAAACTAAGTAACATCAGTCCTCAATAAATAAAAGCCATAACCAGCATTAATACGGTAACTGATGTACAAATCCCCGAACCTATATTAAATAGTCTGTTTTCTCCAAAATACTTATCCATATAGTAATTTTCTATATATATCTTACGAACCTTTCCCATCGAACCATAGAATCTCTTCGGCTCACTAGTATTTGCCCCTCCTAAGTATATAGAAACTTCCTTCATATCTTTCTTGTATGCTAACAATCTTATAGGGAGTAATAAAATCAATCCCATCATAATCAGCATTATAATTACATTTCCTCTGTCCATAGAAGCACCATGACCAAAAACTTCTATTACATACGGATTTACCATCATTGCTGAAATAAAAGGAAACATTAAACATACCATAATTGTAGCTAGAGATAATACAGCTAGAGGTAACACTTCACTCTTCTTAACATTGCTTTCCATATGTTCTTCATTTTGAGGAATTGCTACAATCTTCCCCATCCACTTTGTCCAGAAGAATAAAGTAGCAGCACTACCAAAAGCTATAAATATTGTAAGTACAGGATTTGTATCCACAATAGCTTTTAATGCAGCCCACTTACTGATTAGCATTCCAAAAGGAGCAAGGAACATCCCTGATATCCCTATAATCATCATAACTGCCAATTTAGGCATCTTCTTTATTAGACCATGCATAACTTCAATATTCCTACTACCAAGATTATGTTCAACAGTACCCACACAAAGGAATAGAAGAGATTTAGCAACTGCATGGAATATGATAAGCAACACAGCCGCCCACACAGATTCATAGGTTCCAATACCGCCACAGACTACAATGAGACCAAGATTTGCGATGGTAGAATAGGCAAGAACCTTTTTTGCATCATTTTGTGCTATTGCGATAAGTGAGGCTGTCAAGAAGGTAAAGCCCCCCACAAGAGCCACCAAAAAGCCAGCTGCTGTTTCATTTAAAATAGGTGCAAACCTCACAATAACATAAACGCCCGCTTTAACCATTGTACTTGAATGAAGCAATGCTGATGTAGGAGTAGGTGCCACCATCGCACCTAATAGCCATGATGAAAATGGCATTTGTGCAGACTTAGTAAGTCCAGAAAAACATATCAACACTACCGGTATCAAAACAATAGCCTTTTCACTCGCAATCACTTTATCAAGCTCTAATACTCCTGTTTTGCCCGCAAGATATAAAAGTGCAATTGCAAAGGCAAGTCCTCCTAAAACATTCAATAACAAGGCCCTGAATGCATTATTTTTTGATTCCTCTGTATTTGTATATCCAATTAGTAGGAAAGAACATATGGTAGTAATCTCCCAGAAAAAGTATAACCACATTAAATTGTTTGAAAATGCAATTCCAAACATCGCTGACAAGAACACAAACAATACAAAGAAAAATTTTCGTCTTTGATCTTTTATTTCTTTATGATGATGTTGATGATAATCAGCCATATAACCGACGGAAAACAGACATATCAAGCTCCCGATAATACCCACCAATATAGCCATAATTAGCGAAAACTTGTCTATAAACATGTTATGCTCAATGCTTATAGAGCCAATCATATTAAACTCTATCCAACAAAGAACTATTCCCTGAAGTACCATAAGTATTGATACTAGGTAATTCTTATGCTTTATCCCTAGGTAAGTGACATATATCCCAATTGCCAATTCTATACAAAACATTATTTTGTTGATAGCCTCAACATCAACTTTATAATAAATGGTTTGAAATTTCAAATCTGAAACGGTCAAAAATAAAGTCACTGCTGCAATAATAGCTGCTGATAATTTTACTAGCCAATTCCTCCGTTGATGATTTGGTGTTATTGCTACTAATAACGCAACACATAAAGGAAACAACACCAAAAAGATCAATAAAGCCATTCGATCCCTTCTTTCGCACATTGTATATTGTATACATCATAATAGGTCACAGTACTGTATAGTTGTAGAATAATTTCATAGAAATCTTCTAGCTAAAGTCTTAATGTTTTTGAATACATAATAAAATAAAAACACCAAGCAAAGTCCTTTGTTTCTAAGGCTTATCATAGTTCTAAGAAGCAACAGATTTTTATCTACAAAGCAAATGACCTATACCTTTACTAGTAATTACGGTAATTATAAAAATCCGTCTTTACTAAAAGTATACGCCATTTCATCTATATTGTACTGTTATTAATATGTCCAACAATATCCTTAATAATAGACAGCTAAAACTATTATAATACTTATTTAAGACAATTAAAATTGTGGCAATAACATAAATTCAACAAAATAAACTTATAATAACTCTTTTAGCTATTTTATTTCAACAATCCATATTAATATCAGACTTATCTCATCAAAGCTTCAATTATCAAATATTCTTATTAAGGCATATAAAATGTAGTTTTTCCACCATATACAATAAATTTTTTACTAGCGAAAAATCCCCTACTTAATAAACAAAAACAGCTCTTTTGAATTTAGCATTACTTCTTCAGACAACTATACGGGAAGCATTTTCGCTTCCCGTATAGTAAAAATCAACAGGTCATCAAAACTCTTTGTTTTGATATTTACCCCTATGTTCTACATACTAAGACTAATAATTTTCATTAGTACTTTCCGTAGTTATTATCCTCTAGAGATATACTTGTATAATTACTTTCCATCGCAATAGACTCTTCATCCTGATAATTTGTTTCTTCTCTAGAATGTCGTTGTGACTTTTTCTTATCAACAATACTTTCTATCGCTCTTATAGTATCAGTGTCTAGACCGTCAAATCCAAGATTATTCTTAACACTTTTCAACTTAAATATGTTGACCGAATTTTTTAGCAATTCCGCTTGGCTGGACAATTCTTCACTAGCAGAAGCACTTTCCTCAGCCGTTGCAGAGTTGGTCTGCACTACCTCAGCCACTTGGGAAATGGCCTGATTTATCTGAGCAATACCTGATGCCTGCTCATTTGATGCTGTTGCAATATCTCCTACAAGATCCGCTGCTTTGGCTATGCCTTCTACGATTTTATTCAATGCTTCTGCTGTATTATTAGCAATCTGGTTACCTACTTCAACCTTCTTAATTGAGTTTTCAATTAGCTCTGTAGTCTCTTTTGCAGCATTTGCACTCCTTGCAGCGAGATTTCTTACCTCATCGGCCACTACTGCAAAACCTTTACCATGCTGCCCTGCCCTTGCTGCTTCAACAGCAGCATTTAGTGCAAGTATATTTGTCTGGAATGCTATATCATCTATGACTTTTATAATCTTTGAAATATTAGCTGACGAGTCATTTATTTCTGCCATAGCCTTTATCATTTCCTGCATCTGTCTATTACCATTTGTTGCGTTATCTTTAGCACCTAAAGCAATCCCATTTGCCTCATTTGCATTTAAAGCATTTTTCTTAGTTTGATCTGCTACTTGTGCCATTGATACTGTTACTTCTTCAATAGAACTAGCTTGCTCTGTAGACCCTTGTGAAAGAATTTGACTTGAATCAGACACTTGTTTTGCACCACCAGAAACTTGTTCTGCAGCAGAACGTATATTACCTAACACCTCATTATTTGTATTTATCATTTCTGTGAGTTTTTTACCCATAAGGTCATTTTCCGACTTAATTTTTACCTCCAAAGTCATATCCCCAGCTGCCATTTTCTCAACAGCATATGCCTGTTCACGTATATTTTCCACCATATTCGAAAAGGCAAGCATTAGATTTCCTACTTTTGCTGAGTATTGTTACCATCTATCTGTGGAGGCGGTACGATATTCTCACTAGTAATAGATGCTACCTCTGCTACAGCATCTACTATCAGCCCCACAGTTATATCCCTAACTTCAATAACTATTGTACAAGTCCTATCATTGTACTCCTTTGCTTCCTTATTGAATCTGAGTCTAACATCCATTACGGGAATTATCTTTCCCCTAAGATTTATAATTCCTTTTACATAGTGAGGAAGTTCTGGAATTTCAGTAATGGATTGAAGTCCTATAATTTCAGTAACATAGCCAATGGCTATCCCGTATTCTTCCTCTCCTAACACGAAGGTAAGATACCTATCTTTCTGCGTATCTTCTTCAAACAACTCAACATCCTCTAGCATTTGTTCCATTTTAGTTCTCCTTTCTTTCTTTGTTTATTTATATTGTGTTTCTTTGGGCACCACATTTTCTTGCATAAACCAATTCTTCAAAGCAGATAACAATAGCAACAATCCAATATATCGGTATTTTTACCTTATATATCCAATCGCTTTCACAAAAAAATAGGCTACATTAAGAGTCATGTGTTGCAATACAATAACTTACCAATATTAAAAAAAGGAAAAACAAAGAAAACCAAGAGTTTATTAGATCCTAGAAATGTAAAATATATTCAAAGCATCACAATATGATTTGTATAATAAATTGTATGCATACTTATTTATAGACAAAATATTAGCCACCCCTTTATAAACAAACGTAGTATCTTGCTGTAATTTTGAATCACTTTATATTTATCGGAACACTAATTAAAATTCATAACCTTTTTTTATGAAAAAATCGAACTTTTTGTCTAAATAATGTCTAAATAGTGAATTGGTCTAGAACATGCATATTTATAAAAAAAACGTATTTTTCTTCTTGGAATTTATGCTTGTAAATTTACAAGGTAAATGGTTGAGTACAGCACCTTAAGGACATCCTATCTTTAAGACGCGTGAGGAAAATATCAAGATTAAAATTACAGATACTTTGTGAAAATTATCCAATGGAGTCAATAGTGAAGTACCTTTTAAATTCAACTAATCACCGTATATTTTACGTCTTTCAAATTATACAATTTCATATGGTAAAAGGTAACGATAAATTTTAGAACTGTATATCTCTATGAAAATTCGCTTCGCTCATGATTTTTCTTGTTCGTTAGGGAACCCTATGGTTCCCTAGGTCGAATCTCTTTTTTTCACGAAATGCCAGAAAGGCTCTAGAATCATTTTTTGGGAATTGCAGTTAACCAGCTATTATTTAGATATCAATTTATTAAGTTAAAACCGTCTAGTTCTTTTCAATCACCACAATACAAGTGCTGTCCGGAAGCCTTATAGGATTTCTCTTTTCGTCAAAAAACTCAATCTTCTGAGACAATGCGATGGTATAGCCCTCCTGAAGGTAATGCTTGAATTCTACAATCTTTGCCCTTGTTCCAAGTACAGTCATAATAAACTCTCTAAAGGCACTTGGAGTAAAATATCCAAATTGTTCATTCACCTCATGTACATAGGACTTTTCACCCCATGTATAAGTATAGAGGAACTCCATAGCATCATTAACAGGCATTAATACCTCATTTTGCCCAACTACAGTATATTCAATCTGTCTACCTTTGAAATCACTTGCATACCTTGCAAGGAATTCCATTCCTTCCTCCGATAAAAACCTTATTATCCTCTTTTGTTCAGTAGGCTCTGTCATTATACCGTCACGAATTATAATTCTTCCACCGTAGGGTAAAACTTCAAAAGCACTTTTAAAGGCTACAGCTAAGATATCACGGTTAAACTTCCTTCCGTTGTATTCAATATATGAGAACAATTCGTGCAGTATAGAACAAAAAATTATAGTGTCAACTGCCCCCTTTTCGATATATTGACCTAAGTTTAGTGCATCACCATACAACACATCCCAGCGTCTTTGTTCAAGCTGTTTTTTCTTTCTGAGGCTGTCTAGCACATTTTGTGAAATATCAACACCTAGGACTTTCTTATGCGGATATTTATCCGCTATAAGATCCATCAACGCACCACCGCCAGGTCCAATATCTATAATACTGTTGCCGGTAATATAATCTAAAATAATTTTTTTGTAGTCTATTGTCTGATTCATTGTTTGAAGATAGGACTCCTCCTCATAGAAACGGTCATACTTATCCTTTCTGAGCCCAAACAGATCAAACAATAAAATTATGGCACTTTCATAGAGAATATCGGATTTTTCCGCTTCGACACAGAAATCTATCAGTTTAGCCCCTGCTTCTGAAAACTTAAAATCAAAAAACACTGTATCATCAACATCTTCATGATAGGATATTTCATGGGTGACATGAAGGTTTTCCTTAAACCTTCCTTCTAAAATCTCCTCCATAGTGATGTCTGATAGATATTTTTCAATAATCCTCTTTTTATAAATATTAACCCGTTTTTTTCCTTCATGCTGATAATAAAGACCTTTCATAAATCGCTCAAAACTTATATGCTTAATATTTTCATAATCCACTTCATATTCCATAATCAAAAACACCTTAACAAACTCCTCAAAGGAAAAGTCATGCATTGCTGCCTCAACATACCATAAATCAGCCTTATCTAGTAATCTTGCCATTCTAAGTATTAGCCTTGAATCGGAAAGAATCCTCTCAAACTCCGCCTCAAAATTTTCTCCATACTTAGAAGACACCTGCCTTAATCGTCTTATTCTATCTTTAAATTCATACTGTTTATCAAAACACCCGGCAACAACGATATCAATTATCCCTTCAACCTGCTTATTTATATCCTGCCATATACTCTCATCCACAGCAGCTATGATGCAGAAATTAAGTGCCTTCAATATTTCCTTTAAGTCTATAGCGGAGAGTTTGTTATCTACCACTAATTCATAAAGGGGCTTATTGTCACTCAATGGAATCTCACCGCGTATATACTGCCCAATCAAGCCATGAGTCATTATAAGGTCATGTACAATTTTCTTAACCCCAATATCAGTTTCCTTAGAGTTTTCATAATAAATCTGTGCAGAACCAACGTTATGGGCAAAAAGATTGTATCCCTTCTTTATCCATTGCTCTCTTTGGTGTTTAAGTCCAGCTTTAGCCACCTCACTCCACTTAAGTGTTTCTTCAAGTATATACTTGTGGTGCTCCTTAAGTTTAACACTTGAAAGAAGTCTTAAAGTCTTCTCAACATAATTCAAGACATAGTTATTTTTTGTTTCTTCAAGGGAATAAATCCTCTCAAGGTTGATATTCCTTTCTGATGTTAGAGCTAGATACATTAACCATTTTTCACTTTTTAATATATACTTATCACCGTTGTTTAATAATTCAATGGCTTTAAGAGGTGATATCTCCAAGCTAGAGTTCTGTAAATCTTCTGCCTCTGCTAATATTTCTGCATCTTTTTCTTGTGGTGTATATAATTCTAAACTATACAATTCAGATGAACACGATTGGTAATCAATTGGTAGGTCAATTTCCTTTTTATCCGATGAATTATCAACCTTATTAACTTCCTCAATTAAAAGAAGTTCGTTTTTAGAACCTTGATACTCTTGACCATAATAGCTTTCTATAACTTTGATTTTCCCAATAATATGTTTATTAAACTCATTAAGCTCCTCTGCCGGTATCCACAATTCCTTATGTACAAAGGCTCCTACAGTCTTCACCTCAAACTTCGAAACATATTCATCCTCCACATCAAACTCTGTGACAAAACCAGCATAGCCAGGTGCACTTTTTGTATTCCACTCCCTTGCTATTTGACAAGCATACTTTCTATTTAGAACTGGATAGAATATCGGCTGATCCGGAAGCCTTGGGGGAAACTCTGTCATTCCCGACTGTTTAATTAATTCAAGTTCGCGTATTCCAACAGGTCTGTATAGTTTCATTGATATTACACCTCTATAATTTATACTAAAAATTGACCGGTTATTTTCTTTGCAACCACATAGCTTTCATTTTCTTAAAAAAACTATTTTATATTTATTCTATTTCTTTTAGATTAAGTAATCAAGTAAAATAAATTTAGCAAATAAAGATTTACTTTATATAAAAATAAGTATTCCCATCTACTTTAAAGTAGTTTTTGGAATACTTATTTCCAAAGAAAATTCGCTCATTACTTTTCTTGTTCGCTAGTAAACCCTATAGTTCCCTTTAACATATACTTCGCATCCTAGGTTGCATAGACGAGCAGTGTAGCGAAACAACCAGCCTGAGCACCTTACTCAAACCGGGAAAGGAGAATCCACTTTCCAATCCTCAGTATAGAATTTCATAAAAATTAGGTTTTCATCAATTCCTGTACTCCATAAAAAATTATATTACAAGGTTATCTTAATCATCAATTAGGTCTTACAAACTTTAACCTTGGCCACCCTCTTTTCATCAACTTTATCCACCTTAAAAACAAGACCGTTAAATTCAATACTTGGACTATCTCCATCATCAGGAATCCTTCCTAGCTGACCTATTACAAAACCACTCAAAGTATCATAATCCTCCGTTGGAAGATCCACTTCAAAATAATCCCTGACAGCGTCTAAACTGGTAGTACCATTTATAACAAAAGTATTTTCATCTAGTTTGTCGATATCTTTTACAATCTCATCATCTTCGTCAAATATATTCCCAACTATTTCCTCAATCAAGTCTTCTAATGTAACAATCCCCGCAGTTCCTCCGTACTCATCAATTATAACTGCCATATGAGTACGCTTTTTCTGAAGTTCCCTAAAAAGTTCATCCGTTCTTTTTGATGAAGGAACATAATAGGGTTTTCTTATAAGATTTCTTAAATTGAATTTATCACTGTCATTACCTTCAGCTATATACTTAATGAGGTACTTTGAATGCATTATACCGATTATATTATCAATGGTATCTTCATAAATTGGTACCCTCGAATACTTTTCAGTATTTATAAATTCTGTTACCTCTTCAAGGTTTGCACTGATTGGCAGGGCTGCAATTTCGGTTCTATGAGTCATTATCTCCGAAACAATTTTATTATTAAACTCGAAGATATTATTAATCATTTCTTTTTCTGCTTCGTCAATGGTTCCTCTTTCTTCTCCAACATCCACCATCATTCTTATTTCTTCTTCGGTAACATTCTCTTCTTCTTTTGTTGGGTCAACACCAAACAATCTAACTACAGTATTTGTCGAGAAGGTAAGAAACTTCACAAAAGGCGATGTTAAAGCCGACAGAAAGCTTAACGGTGATGCAACCAGCATAGCAATAGGCTCAGCCTTCTTCATCGCCAACCTTTTAGGTGCCAATTCACCGAAAACAAGAGAAAAATATGATAAAACTATTGTAATCATTACCATAGCAATACTTTCAAGCACTTTATCTGGAATAGAAACTCCCGTAAGCTTTATTACTTTAACCAATTCTCCTGAAAAATTACCTGCCGCAAATGCACTGGCAAAAAAACCTGCAAGAGTTATTCCTATTTGTATTGTAGCAAGAAACCTACTAGGCTCATCGACTAGCTTTTTAAGCAAAACAGCCTTTTTATTCCCTTCTTCAGCCATCAATCTAAGCTTAGTATCATTCATTGAAATTAACGCGATCTCAGAAGCTGCAAAAAATGCATTAAGCACTATGAGAAAAACCAAAACCAATATCTCGGTAAACAAAATTTTCATCCTCCATGTAATTAGTTAAACATACAAAAAAAGGCACAATCCACCTATATTCCAGGATTCAAGGCCTTCTGTAAAAATGAGTTTTTAACCGATTTTTTGCTTTTAATGGTCTACATAGTGCCCTACTACTTCGTATATCTTCCGGAATATCGTCCATTCCACTATCACCCCCACAATATCTTAATTTTATTATATCATAATATATAATAGATAATTCCCACTTGTCAACATCGTCCTATAAACTATAATATCCTTTATCCAAATTTTAATAGATTTTTCTTCAGTTACCTTAATATTTCCATATTGTAAATCTATTTTATTTTGCTAAAAAATTCGTTTGGTTCAATATTTTCTTGTTTTCTAGGGAACCTTATGGTTCCCTTCGACAGATACTTCGTAAACTAGCATACATAGGCAAGCTGTTCAGTACAAAAGAACGATTTCATCAAGAGTTGACTTGTAATGAAAGTATTTTATATTTTATTTATTGCTTTTACCATACTTTTTACATAATCCTCAACATAGGGCACACATTTAGCACCATATTGTGCAATAATCTTTACAATTGCACTTCCTACAATTACACCGTCAGAAATTTCACTCATCTTAGCAGCCTGTTCAGGTGTAGATATCCCAAAACCAATTGCACAGGGAACATCTTTTACTTCCTTTGCAAGTTTTATCATCTCTTCTATATTACTTCCAAATTCGTTTCTAACTCCCGTCACCCCCAGTGACGATACACAATAGATAAATCCTTCCGCCTCAGAAGCTATCATACGTATACGTTCATTAGAAGTCGGTGCTATCATGGATATGAAAGTCACATTATATTTTGAACAGAAAGGTGTAAGCTCTTCTTTTTCCTCATAGGGAATATCCGGAACAATTACCGCACTCACTGAAGCTTCCTCGCAGTTCTTCATAAACTTATCGGTGCCGTAAGTATAAATCGGATTTGCATAGGTCATAAAAGCTATGGGCACATCACACGACTTACGTATATTTTTTACCATATCAAATATTTTATCAGTAGTTGTTCCTGCCAATAACGCCCTGTAATCCGCCTCCTGAATAACCGGTCCTTCTGCTATAGGGTCTGAAAAAGGTATACCTAATTCAATTAAATCCGCACCAGCTTCTGCCATCTTAAGTACCAACTGCTCGGTTATCTCTAAAGAAGGATCTCCTGCAGTAATAAACGGAATAAACGCCTTTTTGTTTTTAAAAACCTTTTCTAACTTATTCATAGATTTTAACCCCCCTGTAACGTGCTATTGCAGCAACATCCTTATCCCCTCTTCCGGAAAGACAAATAACAATAATCTCATCTTTACCCATAGTTGGTGCAAGTTTTTTTGCATATGAAACCGCATGTGCACTCTCTATTGCTGGGATAATTCCTTCAATACGGGACAGGTATTCAAAAGCTTCTACAGCTTCGCTATCTGTAACTGGAACATATTCCGCTCTCCCTAAATCATGCAGATTGGCATGCTCGGGACCTATTCCCGGATAATCTAGACCAGCTGAAATTGAATACACCGGAGCAATCTGTCCATACTCATCCTGACAGAAATAGGACTTCATTCCATGAAATATTCCTAGTTTTCCGGTAGCTATTGTTGCCGCTGTCCTATCGGTATCAGCACCGTGGCCTGCTGCTTCACATCCAATTAGACGCACCTCTTTATCTTCAATAAAATCATAAAACACTCCCATTGCGTTACTGCCACCACCCACACATGCTAAAACAGCATTGGGCAAACGACCTTCCTTTTCCTTTAGCTGCTCCTTAACCTCACGCCCTATTACACTTTGAAAATCACGCACAATTGTCGGAAATGGGTGAGGTCCCATTACAGATCCTAACACATAATGGGTGTCACTTATGCGTTGTGTCCATTCCCGCATAGTCTCATTTACGGCATCTTTCAAGGTTTGAGTTCCACTTGTTACTGCATGAACCTTTGCACCTAATAGCTCCATCCTATATACATTTAGTACCTGACGCTCTGTGTCCTCTTTGCCCATAAATATCTCACATTCAAGTCCCATTAGTGATGCTGCAGTAGCTGTAGCAACACCGTGCTGTCCAGCACCTGTTTCTGCAATCACACGGGTCTTACCCATTTTCTTTGCTAATAGCACCTGACCTAATACATTATTAATTTTATGCGAGCCGGTATGATTCAGATCTTCTCTTTTAAGATAAATCTTAGCCCCACCTAAATCTTTAGTCATTTTCTCAGCATAATACAGTAGTGACGGACGCCCTGCGTAATTATTGAGCAGGTCTTTCAATTCCTTTATAAATTCCGGATCGTTTCTAAAACGATTATAGGCCTCTTCAAGCTCATTTACTGCACTCATTAATGTTTCAGGAACATACTGACCACCATGTATTCCAAATCTTCCTTTAGACATATTTATCCCTCCAGCTTTATATAATAAAAACTTTATATTAGCAACTTTTTGCATACTTAGAATTTTGATTCCTAATTTTCACATCTGTCACAATGCCTATTTATCATAAGCACACTTCTATATATAAATACTCTTATCTTTAGTATGTTTTTTGACATCAAAAAAAGCCTTTATCCCTACATAAGGGACAAAAGCCTAAACTTCTGCGGTACCACCCAATTTGACGATAAATCGTCCTCTCAACTGTATACTAACATATACCCCCACTGATAACGGACAGGGTTCCCGTAAGCGCCTACTATTTCTCAATTTTGGGCTTCCCTCACAAGTCCATTCAGAATAACCTTTGTAACTGCATTTTCAGCAACTAGCAGCTCTCTTTTACAAGTAATTATTCTTACTTCTCTTGATCACAGGTTTGAAATATTATTTAAATTATATCATTGGTATATTCTTTTGTCAATCTGGTAAAATTTTGAGTTTCCCCAAATTTAGTAACAAAAAACTGAGGGATCTTTGAGCTTAAAGGCTTTGAAAATATCAAGTTGTTGTGATGGAGGTGGTTTTTCTAGGAGGTATCTAACACCTTCCTTAGT
>JAAYPF010000057.1 GCA_012519925.1 Clostridiaceae bacterium | reverse complement strand
GTCTGAATAATGCCACACAAAACCGCTCTCACATGTAGTTTCATTTAATATTTATGCCGAAATGGCATATTTAAAAAAATCTTATTTTAAGATTTGATAAAGAAACATATTCATGAATTTACCGTGACTCAAAGGATGCTAAAGATTGACAAAGCGTCGCTATTAAGTTATAATTTTTTAATTATGATGACTAGCTAATAAACCTTAGGTTTAATATATCGAAACAAATTTCTAAAAAGATATATTGTATTGAATTTTGGTTACTATTTATAGAAGATTTTTAATGAGGTTAATCTGTATATTGTGAGTAGAATATAGCGGTTTATTAAACGTGTTACGTTTGGAGGTATAATAAATGAAACATGATTTTAAAGTAATAGAAGCTAAATGGCAGAAAAAATGGGAAGAAGCAGGGGTTTTTAACGCAGTGGATAGCAGTGAAAAGCCAAAGTTTTATGCCTTAGTAGAGTTTCCTTATCCTAGTGGGGCGGGTATGCATGTAGGACATATCAAAGCATATTCTGGTCTTGAAGTTGTATCGAGAAAACGTCGTATGGAAGGGTATAACGTCCTTTTTCCAATAGGATTTGATGCTTTTGGCTTGCCAACTGAAAATTACGCTATCAAAACTGGAATGCACCCAAGGAAAATCACTGATGATAATATTGTGAAGTTTACAGAGCAGCTCAAGAAGGTTGGTTTTTCCTTTGATTGGACCCGCGTAGTGGATACAACTAACGAAGACTATTACAAATGGACTCAATGGATTTTCCTAAAGATGTTTGAAAAGGGACTTGTCTTTCGTAACAAAGCATTAGTTAATTACTGTCCGTCATGTAAGGTTGTATTGTCCAATGAGGATAGCCAGGGCGGTAAGTGTGATATATGTAAAAGCGATGTGGTACAAAAATCAAAGGATGTTTGGTACCTGCGTATAACAGAATATTCCGAAAAACTTCTGCAAGGTCTTGAGGAAGTTGACTATCTGCCAAACATAAAGCAGCAGCAAATGAACTGGATAGGTAAATCTACCGGTGCTTTTGTTGATTTTATGATAGCTGATAAAGAAGAGAAGCTTCGTGTATATACAACTCGTCCCGATACCTTATTCGGTGTTACTTTTATGGTAATGGCACCTGAAAATCCACTTATTGATAAATATGCCAAGGAAATTACCAATATGAACGAGGTTGAAGAATACCGCAATGTGTGTGCAAAGAAGACAGAATTTGAGCGTACGCAGCTTGTAAAGGAAAAGACTGGTGTATGCCTTAATGGGATAGAGGCAGTGAACCCTTTGAATGGAAAGCGTATTCCTATTTACATTGCAGACTATGTAATGATGGGCTATGGTACTGGTGCGATAATGGCTGTTCCTGCCCATGATGAGCGTGACTATGACTTTGCTAAGAAGTTTGGAATAGATATTATTGAAGTTATAAAAGGCGGAGATATTTCTGAGGCTGCATATACCGGCGATGGTGAGATGGTTAACTCTGAATTTTTAAACGGATACACGAATAAAAAGGAATCCATTTCAAGGGCTATTGAAGAAGTTGAGAAACTTGGTATCGGGGAAGCTGCAGTGCAATATAAGATGAAGGATTGGGCTTTTAATCGTCAGAGATACTGGGGTGAACCCATTCCAATAATTCATTGCGAAAAGTGTGGAGTAGTCCCTGTTCCCTATGAGGAATTGCCTTTGAGGTTACCGAATATCGAAAACTTCGAACCGGGTGTAGAGGGTGAATCACCGCTTGCTAAAATAGACTCTTTTGTAAACTGTACTTGTCCAAAGTGTAAGGGACCTGCAAAACGTGAAACTGACACTATGCCCCAATGGGCCGGTTCTTCATGGTATTTCTTGCGCTATTTAGACCCTAATAATAATGAGGCTTTAGCTTCTGAAGATAAAATAAATTACTGGATGCCTGTAGATTGGTACAATGGCGGTATGGAACATGTTACCCGTCATATGATATACTCCCGTTTTTGGCATCACTTCTTGTATGATATTGGAGCAGTAAATACTCCTGAACCCTATGCCAAACGTACTGCACAAGGTCTGATTTTAGGACCTGACGGTGATAAAATGAGTAAATCAAAGGGAAATGTGGTTGACCCGTTGGATGTTGTCGGCGTGTTTGGAGCCGATGTACTGCGTACCTATGTCCTGTTTATGGGGGACTACGCTTCTGCAGCTCCATGGAATGAGAGTTCAGTAAAGGGTTGTAAGAGATTTCTTGAACGTGTTGGTAATTTGTGTGATATTGCTAGTGGAGAAGGTGTTACACCGAATTTGGAAACAGCTTTCCATAAGACCATAAAGAAGGTTTCAAATGATTTTGAAGAAATGAAGTTCAATACTGCAATTGCAGCTTTGATGGGACTAATAAATGAGATTTTTGACCATGGTTCTTTGACTAAAGACGAACTAATAACCTTTATTAAACTGCTTTGCCCAGTTGCACCTCACCTATGCGAGGAAATTTGGGAGAAGTTTGGTGGTGAAGGATTTTTAGCTTTAGCTTCATGGCCTAAATACGATGAAGCAAAGACTATAGATTCAACTGTAGAAATTGCTGTCCAGATAAACGGTAAACTTCGCGGTGTCGTTGCACTTGCGTTGAACTGTTCAAAGGAGGAAGCAATGGCAACAGCTAAAAAAGTTCCCGACATACAGCCTTTCATAGAGGGCAAAACTATTGTGAAAGAGATATATGTCCCAAATAAGATTATCAATATTGTTGTAAAATAAAATGCAAAAGCATTTATAAAGCCTGATTTAGCCATAGAACATAAAATAAGAGGTGAGATTTAAAAAGAATCCACCTCTATTTTATTTTTTAAAGAAAGTGCATTGGTATTAATAAAAATCAAACTCCTTGAACAGTAGAATATACAAGGGTTACTAAAGAAATGTAAAAGCGTACCATTATCTAAAGTCACCATTGCTAAATCAGTCTATATAGTTCATAATATACTAAAAACGACTAGGAGAGGTTAACAAAATGGATAAAGAAAATGATAAATCCATTAATTCGAATACAAGTAAAAAAATAACTATTACTGGCATCTTGCAAGTGGTTTTGCTATTGTCGAGTATATTTACCATTGGAGGCTATTTCAGCAAATATGTATGGTACTTTGATCTATTCTCTCACTTTCGTGTTCACTATTTCGCTTTTTTTCTAATAATGAGTATTTTGTGTTTAATACTAAAAAGGAGAAAGTTATTTTTATTTTCGTTAATTTTATGTTTATCAAATTTAGCCCATATTATACCGCTGTACATACCCTATGGTACCTTTAATTCAGAAATTACCAATGACTCAATGGAAATTAAAATAGTTCACTTAAATGTTTTAACCAGTAACCAAGATTACCAAAGTACAATAAAATATATAGAGGATAAGAAACCTGATATTGTCGCACTGAACGAGGTTAATCAAAGCTGGATTGATAATTTGGAGTTATCAAAAGAGTATAAATACAGTGTTGAAGAAATTAGGGAGGATAATTTTGGAATAGCAATATATAGCAAAATTGAGTTGAACAATCCGAGAATTGAGTATTTTGGTGATGCAGATGTACCTAGTGCGGCAGCTGAGTTTTATGCAGGGGATAAGGAAATATCAATCCTTGCCACGCACCCATTTCCGCCTGCGAATAAGAATGGTGTTAAACTTAGAAACAATCAGTTTGATTCAATTGTTCAAAACAGGAAAGGCTTTAAAGAAAGCATGATATTGCTTGGAGATTTGAATACCACCTCATGGTCCCATGGTTTCCAAAGTTTGGTCAGAGGTATGGATTTATACGACTCTAGAAGAGGCTATGGTATAGGGTTTTCATGGTCTACCACATTACCTATAATATCGGTTCCTATAGATCATTGTCTTGTGTCAAAGGAAATTAAGGTGCTAAAGCGTGAAATAGGTCCCAATTTAGGTTCTGATCATCGACCGATTTTTGTTGAGTTAAGTATACCCAAAACATTGGCCGCAGAAAATCGTACTGACAAAACTATCGAAAGAGATAACAAATCAACGCCTTTACCTGAGGAAACTCATAAAGAGGATTTGCAAAAGATTATAATAAACCCTGAGGGTTCAACAATACAAGATAGATTTAATGTGCCAGAAGGCTTTGAACGTGTTCCGGTTAATGAAGGTTCTTTTGAAGAGTATCTAAGAACTCTTCCGCTAAAGCCTCATGGTTCTTTTGTACACTACTTTGACGGTCGGGTAAAGATGAAAGATGTATACGATGCAGTAATTGACATAGATGTAGGGGATAGAGATTTGCAGCAATGTGCTGATGCTGTAATGAGGCTTAGAGCAGAGTACTTGTATAATAAGGGGTTTTATGATAAGATTCATTTTAATTTTACAAATGGTTTTAAGGCAGACTATTTTACATGGAGAAATGGAAACAGGATCGTTGTTGAAGGCAATAAGTCATACTGGGTAAAGCGAGCCGAGTATTCTGAAGATTATGCGGTTTTCAGGCAGTATATGGATATGGTTTTTGCGTATGCAGGAACTTTGTCCCTCTCTATGGAACTTGATAAGGTGAATATTGAAGATATGAAAATCGGAGATATCTTTATGAAGGGTGCACTGCCCGGTCATTGTGTCATTATTGTGGATATGGCAGAAAATAAATCTACGGGAGAAAAGCTGTTTATGATAGCACAAAGTTACATGCCAGCTCAGGATATTCAAGTTCTTAAAAACAACGCAGACAGCATGAAAAGCCCATGGTACAGCTCTGATTTTGGAGAACAACTAAATACTCCCGAATGGACATTTAATAAAGAACAGCTTATGAGATTTAGAGAATAGTCAAAAAAGTAGTGTTTTTACAGCATTTATTGATTTTGAACAGAGAAAGTGAGGATTTAAAATGTTAAAACGTTTTCACTATAATTCACCGGTAATACTGACTTACACTATATTATCCTTTATAGTGTTAATTCTCAGCGGAGTTACAAATTTTTATTCTACCCGATTACTTTTTTCGGTATATAGAGGAAGTCTTACCGATGTTTTCTTTTATTTCAGATTGTTTGGGCATGTATTAGGACATGCGGATTGGAACCATTTTTTGAGCAATTTCCTCATAATACTAATAATTGGGCCAATGCTTGAGGAAAAATACGGTTCTAAAAACCTGCTTATGATGATGGCAATTACAGCACTTGTAACAGGTTTGTTGAATATACTGCTTTTTAATTCTGCTTTGCTTGGTGCGAGTGGCATTGTGTTTATGTTTATTTTGTTAGGTTCCTTTGCTAACATAAAAAAGGGAAGTATTCCTATTACGCTAATTTTGGTAGTAGTTGTTTACCTTGGAATGGAATTAGCCGATGCATTACTAAAGGAAGATAATGTTTCACAGCTTACTCATATTGCGGGTGGCATTTTTGGATGCATTTTTGGTTTTACCCGTCAGAGTGGCAAGAAGGCTTAGAATGTATTGACACGACAAAGTCTGTGTTTGTTTTTATATACCGTATTATAGTATAATTATAAGTGTTTACCTAACAAAAACTTGTTATTTCCATATTTATTATGGTGTGCTATAATTATGTACATGTAATATGTTTTTGTAATTTGTATTCTAAAGGGTCTTTATAGACGAAATTAATTAGTGCCTAGTTTTGCAGTTCTTTTCTATTGTCAGTAGAGACGATTTCTTATGTTTAATTGAATGCTTG
Source organism: Clostridiaceae bacterium (assembly GCA_012519925.1). GTDB lineage: Bacteria > Bacillota > Clostridia > Acetivibrionales > Acetivibrionaceae > Acetivibrio. The sequence goes on along the minus strand of JAAYPF010000057.1, from coordinate 57,592 downwards.
CGGGAGAATTACCAATTCGAAAATTAATTGGAGTGATTTGATGAAAAAGCGTAAGACAATAGGTCTTGTTTTAAATGATATTGATGGCACATATCAATCTCAATTATGGTTGGCTTTTATGCAAGCTTCTGAAGATATGAACTGCAATTTGATGGTGTTTGCAGGAAGGACTTTAAATAATAAAGGATTTGGTGCTAAACAGCATTATATAATATACAATTTTATTGAGAAAGGATCACTTGATGGAATAATAGTAGCAAGTGCTTCCGTTGGTACCTTTGCATCCCCTAAAGAAGTTGAGGAGTTTTGTAAAAAGTACAAGGATATTCCGGTTGTGTCTTTTGGTATAGAGATTCCGAATACTGCAAGCATAGTTTGTAAGGACAAAGCAGGTTTGAAGGATGTTATCAGGCATTTAATTGATGACCATGGTAGTAAAAAAATTATTTTTGTAACCGGACCTATTAATAATGCTGATTCGTTAGAAAGGTTTGAAGCATATAGGGAGGTTTTGTTAGAAAAGAACATAAGTTATGATGAGAATAGGGTGTTTCATGGTGATTTTGTAGCAGATACTGGATATAAAATAATGGAACAAATTATTCATACAAATATTGAATATGATGCAATAGTTTTTGCAAACGATTCCATGGCATTAGGTGCGATAAAGGCCATAGGTAACATGAAAAAGACAGGTATATATCCTAAAGACAAACAGGTTATAATATGTGGTTTTGACAATAGTATTATTGCAAGAAATTCAGATCCACCTTTAACAACAGTAAAGCAGCCTATAAGCGAAATGTGTACTAAAGCTGTTGAGTTATTGGTGAAAGAGGATTTTAAAGAAGAGTTAATTGAATTCCAATCGATTATGGTTAAGAGGGCATCTTGTGGGTGTAGTTATAATATAGCGAATGATAATAATACTAATAACAAATGTCTAAAACTTGTTGCTAACTATAATGTTCATGAAGACATACAAACTTACGAGATAGATGAGCTATTTGAGGAACTTACACTTGTTCTCAAACAGTGCTTTATAGACAGCTGTTTTATTTTAAAATACTTCGATGGTCCATATTTTTACGATATTGACATGGCTTTTGATGAATCCTTTAAAATACCCTTAAAGTCTGAAATGATATATGCTTATTATAAGGGCGAGCGGATATCTATTGAGGAAAACAACAAGATAATAAGGACTTCAAGTATTCTTCCAGAGTGCTTTTTACAGGACGATAAAAGACTAACATACATTGTTATGCCGTTGTTCTTTGGGAATGAGCATTTCGGTTATATATGTTTTGAAGCCACTGATAGTGATACAATGACTTATGAGCTTTTAAGGGGAGAGATAAGTAATGCTCTCAAAGGTGCATTAATGGTACTTGAAAGGGATAGTATCGAAGAAACTATGAGAGAAAATGAAAGATTAGCTTCATTAGGCCAGTTGATAGGAGGTATATCTCATAACCTTATGTCGCCTATTATGTCTATTTCGGGTATATCTGTTGCTCTAGAGGACTTGAAAAATGAATATAAAGAATCTATAGGAGATCCAATGGTAACAAAGGAGGATCATTATGAAATTAGTTCTGAAATAGCACAATGGATTGAGAAGTTAAAAGAATATAATGCATATATGTCCAAGGTAATATCAAATGTTAAGTCCCAGGCAGTTCAATTGAATTACCATGCTAATAATGGTTTTACAATAGATGAGCTGCTTAATAGGATTGAATTTATGAAAAGTAGTGATATTACCATCAAAAATTCTAACATAGAGCTATTTGTAGATGTGAATTTGGATGTTGTTGTTCCAGGAGATATTTTAAATATGGTTCAGGTGCTTGAGAATCTATTAAAGAATGCAATTGAGTCCTATGATAATAAAGAACAACATGAGTGCAAAATCGATATATATATACAAAAAAATAAAAACATTCTGACAATTGCAGTTAAAGATTTTGGTTGTGGAGTAAAGGATGATATAAAGTCTCGATTATTTAAGCACATGGTAACTACAAAAGGGAAGAATGGAACAGGATTAAGTCTATTGTTGTCATATTCGACCATAAAAGGGAAATTTGGAGGCGAGATATGGTTTGAATCGGAAGTTAATAAAGGTGCTACATTTTACATTGAAGTACCTATAACTGAAACGCTATAGGGGTGATTAGATGAAAAACCGTAAGACGTTAGGCCTTATTATTAATAGTATCGACGGCAGTTACCAAACACTTTTATGGCTAGCGTTCAAGAAAGCGGCTGAAGAATTGGACTGTAACTTATTGGTTTTTGAAGGAAGAACATTAAGAGAAGCTGGTTATGCACCAAAGTAGCATCATATAGTATATAGTTTTGTTGAAAAAGGAAAGCTAGATGGCTTAATCATTACAACTTCTTCAATATTGATAAATTTTTTTCAAGAAGAGCTGATAAAATTCTTCAATAAATATAAAGACATTCCGAAGGTTTCATTTGGCATAAAAATACCCCAAGCTATTAGTTTGCTTAGTAATAGCAAAGAAGGTATGAAAGACGTAATAAGACATTTGATTAAAGATCATGGCTACAAAAAAATCATTTTTGTAAAAGGTCCAGAGAACTTTGAATGGTCAGTTGAACGTTTCAGTGCTTATAAGGAGGTTCTTGAAGAAAATAATATAAGTTTTGATGAAACACTTGTATTTTCAGGTGATTTTGTCGCTGATACAGGCTATAAAGTAATGCAAGAGATTATTTTAATGGAAATAGATTATGATGCAATAGTATTTGCAAACGATGATATGGCCTTAGGAGCGATTAAGTGCATTGAAAGCATGAAGGAAGCAGGAAAATGCTCCGCTGATAAAAAAAGCATAATATGCGGTTTTGACGACTCTTTAAACGCAAGTCAGGTGACTCCACGATTGACAACGGTTAGGCAACCAATTAAGGAAATGTGTTACAAGGCGGTAGAATTATTGGTAAAAGGTGAAAGCGAGGAACAGACTATTGAATTTCCTTGTGTTATGGTAAAACGTGAGTCGTGTGGGTGCAGCTATAATAAAGAAAATGATGATATAGAAAATAATATGGATGTAAAACTAGCAGCAAGATTTAGAGCACATGAAAGTATTCAGTCCTATCAGATTGATGAGCTTTTTGATAGACTAACAACTCTTTTAAAACATTGCTTTATAAAAAGCTGTTTTATTTTTAAGTATGTCGAGGGTCCTATTTTTTACGATGTTGAAATGGCCTTTGATGAGTCTTTTGAGGTGCCAAAAACATCCGAATTGATTTATGCTTTTTGTGATGGTGAGCGCAGATCTATTGATGAGGAAGAGAGAATTATAATGACTACAAGTATTCTTCCTGAGAGTTTTATTAACTACGACAGGAGGTTTACTCATCTTGTATTACCTTTGTTTTTTAAGAATGAGCATTTAGGGTACACATGTTTTGAAGGGACTGACAATAATGATGTAATGATTTTTGAACTTTTAAGAGGGCAGATAAGTAACACTTTAAAAGGTGCACTAATGCTAATGGAAAGGGAGAGAATCGAAGAGAGTTTGAGGGAAAATGAACGATTAGCTTCATTAGGTCAGCTCATAGGAGGGATATCACATAACCTTATGACACCTATCATGTCGATAGCTGGTCTAGCTGCTGCTTTAGAGGATTTAAACAATGAATATCGAGATTCTATAGGTGATGAATCAGTAACCATTGAGGATCATCTTGAGATAAACTCAGAAATGGGAGAATGGATTGAAAAGTTAAAAGAATACAACTCGTATATGTCTAGTGTCATATCAACAGTAAAGTCCCAAGCGGTACAATTGAACGCTCAAACGAATAATAGCTTTACGATAAATGAATTGACAAATAGAATTAAGTTTTTAAGAAACAGTGATATAATTATAAGGAAATCAGATTTTAGTTTGTTTGTAGACGCAGATTCAAGTATTGTTATTCTCGGAGATATATCTAATATCATTCAAATACTTGACAATTTAATAAAGAATGCTATTGAATCCTATACTAGAAAAGAACTACATGAATGTAGAGTTGAGCTCGGTATTCTCAAAAAGGAAAATATGATAATAATAACAGTGAAGGATTTTGGGGTAGGAATACCTGATGAAGTCAAGTCCCGTATATTTAAATATATAGTTACAACTAAAGGCAAGACCGGTAATGGTGTGAGTCTTATGTTATCGTATTCAACCATAAAGGGAAAATTCGGAGGAGAAATTTGGTTTGAATCAAAAATTAATGAAGGTACTGAGTTTTTTATTGCGTTGCCTATAGCCAAGGATAGGTAGTTGAAATTATTTCTGAGCTATTATTGACGCCTATTATGTTTGATGATACCTTATATGGAAAAGCTATATTATTATATGTATTGAAAATGAGGAGAAAATGAAACAGAAGCAAAAAAAAATATTATATGAACAAGACCTATATGCACCAATAAAAGATTATCTTACAAAAGAAGGATATACAGTAAAGGGTGAGGTTAAGAACTGCGATGTTATGGCAGTAAGATGTGATGAATTGCTGGTTGTGGAAATGAAGAAAACTCTTAACCTTGATGTTATTCTACAAGCTTCGTTACGCCAAAGATTGACAGACAGGGTATATATCGCTGTGCCCAAAAAAGGCAAGCTACTTTTCACGAAACGTTGGAAGGATATATGTTACCTATTAAGAAGGCTTGAATTAGGTTTGTTTTTAGTTTCGATCAGAGGAGAAGTTGCATTTGTTGAAGAGGCAATAGCTCCAATGCCTTTTAACCGTGAATTAAGTATAAAAAAGTCAAACAGGAAAAAAAGAGAGGTTCTTAACGAATTTTCAAATAGACATGGAGATTACAATATAGGAGGTTGTACTGGTAAAAAACTAGTGACTGTATATAGAGAACAGGCAATACATATTGCAGCCCTGCTTGAGCAATATGGTGATTTAAGTCCAAAAAGGCTTAAGGAGTTGGGGACAGACAAGGAAAAGACGTCGAGGATATTACAGGATAACCATTACGGATGGTTTGAGAGAGTATCAAGAGGCTTGTACACATTAAGTGAAAAGGGAAAAGTTGATTTAAAAGAATATCACGAACTTGTGGAATTTTACTTAAAAGAGAATTAATACTGCTACATAAAAAATCTTACATTCAGCAAGTCATACATTCTCTTAGACTCGTAGCTTTAGTTCTTGGAATAATATGTACTTGCACGGCGGCGAGTACCCTTTCAACTTACAAAGCCCTTCTAAAACTCCTGCTAAACTCCATGAGATTCCTACATGTTTTTAACGGCATATCTTACTTCGTTTAGTATAAGAATTCATAATAGCCCTATTTCATTATATTTCCATACTATGGTTTGCAAAGATTATTCCCCTCTTTTTTCCCAATAAAAGAAGAATACTCTAAGCCTGAACATTCAAGTATAATCCATAATATATCAAAATATGGTCAATGCTAGCATATACAAAATCGAAAAATTCATATATAATATATACTTATATATGAGTAAAAATAATTCCAACATGAAAAACAATTTAATAAAGTTAACCATGTTTCTTTCTTTAGTATTATTATCCGCTTTTTTGCTTATGGCTGGAATCAATATGTTGAATCTACAAAATACCGGTGTGGCTGGAGGAGATACCGGTAATACTAGTTCTTCCCAAGGTAATAATAAGCAGCCTGAGCCAAGCATGAACTTTGGTAATGGAAGAAAGGACGATTGGCAGGAACGGGTAGATAAAAGGCGTTCTGAGAGAAAGAGTTCCGAGTCTTTTAGCGGGGAGTTTTCCTATGGAGAAAGTCAAGGAGAAGGAGGCTTTGGAAGTGGAGAATTTGTTGTTCCTAAAAATGTGCCCAATATTGACATTTCTGGAGAAAATATTATGCCAGATATTCCGTTTGGAAGTGGAGAAGGTGGACAGACTATCGCGTTAGGTAATGAAAGACAGCCTCATATGCCTGTTTTTGAAGTCCTTGGCTATCCTAATTATCCCTTCTTAAAAGTAATGGTGATGGAGAATTACTATAAGAATCACTGGCTTGCTGTTGAAGAAGAGCCGGAAGTTAAGATCAATTTTGACGAGAAACTAGAAGAAAAATTTACTACTAATTCTGTCAAAATAAAACCTATTCAGCCCTCTAGCGGTTATCTGCCTGTTTTATCTGGTGTGATTGATTTTAAGTATCGCTCAAGTGTTAATTGGTACAAAATTGCAGAGACCTACTATGCCGAGGATACTATAAGTGACTTTTATAGCATGGATTATATGAAGGTTGCTAGTAACGATAAGCTCATGTTTGCAGACACGGATGATTCCTATCCATATACTATATCTGTACCAGCAGAAATAGATTCAATTATTGATACTATAATTGAAAATAGTTCAAGCGATTTTGATATTATTATGGGTGTGGAAAACTATCTTAGAACGAATTATAGTCTGCAAAACGGAAATATAAATATTTATGGTAACAACGATGGAATTATGTCGTTTTTAATGAAAAAGGGAGGGGCAGGAAATACGCTTGATTTTATGTCTGCCTATGCCTATCTATTGAGGGCGTCAGGTATACCTTGCCGATTGGCTGTAGGTTACAAAATCAATAGGGAACTTCCATATCAGGTGGTGTATAGAGATCAGGCCTATATATATCCAGAGATAAAATTTAAAGAATATGGATGGGTACCTATGGATGTATTCGGATATAACCCTTCATTTACACCTGAGTTTGAAACTGTGACAAAACTTACATCGGTCAGTGATGAAGCTAGAAGAGGTACTAGTTTTACCGCAAAGGGGACAGTTACGGATGCTAATGGGCAGGGGCTAGACGATATGACAGTACTTATTTATGTTAAACCTTCAAAGACTGACAACACTCTTTCTTATGTTAAAGCTGATGTTAATAATGGACAATTTGAGGTTACTTGCGATATAAAGCACAGCACCGATGCAGGAAAGTATCAAGTTGTTGCAGATTTATTAGAAAATGATTTATATAGGACTTCTACAAGTGATCCAGAGATGAGAGTTACCACTGATACACATATAGAACTCAATGTAATAAACAGTGTTATAGGCAAAAGCTTTGAGGTACAAGGGCAATTATTAGATAGCTATTCAAAAGAAGGTGTACCAAACCAAAGTATAGAGTTAAGATATTTGAGCCTTGATGTTATAGATAGTGTTCTAACCGGTGAAGAAGGGAAGTTTTCCAAAATTGTAGAACTAGAGAATCTTAATAATATATCACCGCATAAAAATTTCTTTTTTGTTAAAGGGTACGATATAAACTACAAAATTGAGTTTTTAGGTACAGATATATTTTATCCTTCAAATACTGACAGTAATATTTATATTTGGCGTATTCTTTGGCTTAGGATTATGTTGTTCTTATTACTGATAGCGATTGTTATTGTTGTACTTATAGTTACTAGGGTTATCAAAAGGCGAAGCCTTCAAAATGAGGAGGATTTGGTTTTTGCACTAGATGGTGATTTGCCAAACCCGGTGACAGATTATGTTCAGACTGTAACAAGAGATGTAAATATACGGATGTTTATTGGTTTTCCGCAGATAAAGGATGGTTATCCTGATGTGTGGGGAATTAATGAAGAATTGGTTATAAGGTTTGAGGACGATTCACAAAATCTAGATGAGATTAAAACTACCTTTGACCACAAAGGTACTTACAGAATAAAGGTTTTGGAAGGGGCAGGTAAGATAGCAAAAAGAGATATTAGGATAGTGAATTATAGAGAAGAAGTAATAGAAAAGGGTAAGCTGTTATTAAAAGGATTTTCAAAAAATATTGATATTAATGATAAAATGACATTAAGAGAAATATTGCTATTGATGAAATCCCAGCTTTCAACTATGCAATATATGATTTTAGAACAGATTTTTATTATAATGGAAAAAGCAGTTTACAGTTTGAGTGATATAACAAGAGATGATTACGAGTTGTTTTATATGTGTATTCAGAAATACGAGGCAGAAAAATAGTGGTTTTGAAGCTTGTTTTTTACAACATATAAGCCAATTTGTAATATTTAAAATCAATGTAAAATGTTTATTGCAAAATATATAGAAGGAGAAAAAGATGTATCTAGATAGTGCAGAAAGTTTAAATGCATCGTCGAAGAAATTTAAAAGATATACAATTATGCTTGCGGCATTTGGAGCATTTGTATTTTTTATTTTCTTTTTGCCAGGTAGACTTTTGTATAGTGTAAGGGAATATTTCTATTTTTTAATATTTCCTGCTATAGCTATACTGGTGGGTGTTTCAGTTAAGTCTTTTGTAAGCACCTATTTTGTAGGTAGATGGTCTGGTCTTCTATCAAGCTTTATTCTTTATTTGGCAAATGGGATTTCAGCAGTGCTTTTTCTTTCCTTTGTTTCAAGGGACATGAAATACTTAACCTCTATAGTCTGGGTAGCTTTATTAGCAGCTTCAATAATAGTTTGTAAAGCATCGGTTTTTTTTTATACGGGAATATATGAAGGTTGTACAATAAAGGCATTTTCTTATGTTATGATGGGGTTGACTATAAAAAGTATGTTTGGAGGGTTTTGGAAGGGCGGATATTCCGTGGATAAATTCTGGAGATCCTTCTCAAGCCTTGTATTGATATCATTTATTGTACTAGCCATGTTACAGATGAGCACTCTTATAGAACTTTTTTATAATGAAAAGGCAAGAAGGATATCTATGTGGCTTAAAAGTAATCACATGATAAAATATATATTAATATTCTTTATGGTATTTGTGTTATCGTTGATGAGGAGGGATAATTTGAGTTCGGGAGTAGCGGGTTGGATTTTTTTATTTATGATCTTCCTGGTAGTTTTTATTATCTTTGCGACTATGTTGTGGGGAAGCGTTAAATACTCTCCAGAGGAAAAATTGGCAAAACACATGCAGGATATGAGTTTTGACAAGAGTAAGGATCTTGAGAACATTACAAAGTATATTAATGATTATGTAAATCATGGGAAGAAGAGCAAGTTGGTATCTTACCTCACTTTTTTAGGATATAAGACGGGCATACCGTTTAACGCAGTAAGTAATATAATTGCTCCCCTTGTTGAATACTGTGATCCGGAAATTCCTGGTATGTTGACAAGTGAACAATATAAGGCTATTGAAGAAAGAAACAGGCAGAACAGATCAAAGGTAATTGAAAAAATTACATCAAATCTAAAGCTTTTTGGAAAAGGGGTATATGTATATAATGGATATGGTACACGTTCAAAAATTATGTAAAACTATAATTGATGAAGTTGAAAAGGTATTTGTATCAGGTGACAGATTGTTGCTCAATAAAGTTCTCTGCGGTTTTTTGTCGGGGGGACACATTTTATTTGAAGATAATCCAGGCTTAGGGAAGACGTTACTTGTTAAGGTTCTTGCAAAGATCACAGGTTGTGAATGGAAGCGTATTCAATTTACACCGGATTTAATGCCTTCTGATATATCGGGTACAAAAATTTGGAAGAGCAATTCCTCTGCTTTTGAGCTTGAGAAAGGGCCTATATTTACAAACTTTTTACTTGCTGACGAGATAAACAGGGCAATGCCTAAGACACAGTCTGCACTTTTAGAGGCAATGGAGGAAAGACAGGTTTCAATAGAAGGTACAACGTATCCTCTTAAGCCGCCTTTTATTGTAATGGCCACTCAGAATCCTATAGAAATGGAGGGTACATATCCCTTGCCAGAAGCTCAGATGGACAGGTTTATAATGAAAATTTCTTTAGGGTATCTTGATAGTTTAGAGAAGGAATGTGAGGTGCTAAGGCGTCGTATTGAGTGGAAAAAGGACGATCCAACCAACGATATTCGCCCAGTAATAACTATGGATGAGCTTTTGATGCTTCAGCAGGAAGCTGAAAAGGTATTTGTTGATGATAATATACTTATGTATATAACTGAAATTGTTAGAACTACAAGAAATAATCCTAATATCAAACTTGGAGCAAGTCCAAGGGGTGCATTAGGGCTTTTGAAATTATCCCGTGCAAATGCTTTGATAGCGGGGAGGGATTATGTTGTTCCCGATGACGTTAAGTTTGTAGCTGTAGAAGCATTGTCACATCGTATAATTCTACATGTAGAGCATATTATGGAAGGTCGTCTTCCTACTGCAGTTATAAGGAGTATTATAAGTAAAATTGACGTTCCTAAAAGCTATACTAGGGAAAACACAGGAGGTTTATTATAAATGCCCAGTTATGTGTCCAAATTAGGTACCATCTTTTTATTTCTGATACTTACTGGATTTTTATTGGCCAATAATATAATTATAGCCGTTTCTATAATACCTTTGTGTCTTATGGCTGTGAGCTATTTTGTCGAGGTACCTAAAGATATCAGAATATCAAAAAGTATATCTAAAAACAGGGCATGTGTTGGCGAACTATTAAGTATAAGCCTTGAGGTGTCTATAGAATCTGGATTTGGTACTGTAATTATTTGTGATGCTTTATATGGAAGCTTTGACCTTGTTGAAGGTAGTAATTACCATGTGATTTGGAAGGGGATTTCTCCAAAGAATATTACGATTAACTATAAAATAAGGAGTAATTCATCGGGGACCTATTCTCTAAATGTTACTAAATGGAGAACTAAGCATCCTGTATGCGACTATTCAGAAGGTGGAATAAGCCAAAATGATATATCTTTGCAGATAGTTCCTAGGCTATTAGAACTTCATAAGATAAGAGGCTTGTCAGCGAAATGTAGGATACCAATGCCGCAGGGTGCACTATCTACCCTTGGTATGACTACCCATGAATTCAAAGAGGTCAGAATGTATTACCCCGGTGATCCTTTTAAATCCATCAACTGGAAGGTGACTTCGAGAAATCTTTTTAGGGGAAAGATTCATCCTGTAGTAAACGAATTTGAAAGGGAAGGAAAAAAATCCGTTTATATTTTTCTTGACACTTCACAAACTATGAATTATGGCACTAAGTCAAAAAATGTAATAGAGTATTCAATTGAAGCAGTAAATGGTTTTGCAGACCATTATTTAAGTCAAAACTGCATAGTGTCTCTAATTTCATTCGGCAATAAGCAGATTGTTGTTCCTGCTGGTGCAGGGAAAAGGCAGTATCACAGAATATTGAGAGAACTGATGAAAGTCAGAGATAATACCGAGACAAAAGTATCTGTTAAAAAGAAAGCAACGTCACTAAATGAGATTGTTTATACGAATCGCGAACATTTCATTGGTGTAAGACCTTTGTTTATAGTTGTAACGAGGTTTTGCGGAAGCAATAATGAAACGCTTAGAAAGGCAATTGAGGATATGTCTAAGTACACTATGAGGAATGGAAATTTACCAAGTATAATGATGATTAATATTATAGGTTACGAGATGAGAATCAAAAAAGATACCGAAAGACAAGCTGCAAATGTTATTGAATCATTTATGAATATAATGTCTAAAGAGTTGAGAAACCGTTGTATATGGATAGATTGGAACCCAGCAAAGGAAAGTCTTACTAGCGCACTTTTAAAACAGGCGGTGACAGTAAGATGAAAGAGTGGACTTTGACTGGAAGAATTGTGCTGTCTGTTACGTCATATATTTTATCTTTAATATTATTTATCAACACATCCGCATTTGACTATGGAGACTTTAAGACCTCTCTTATTACAGTGAATGTTGTAGCTTTAATAATAATTGGAATAGCTTTTGTTCTTTCTGAAAATATGTTGACTCCTATCTTTTTTATATGTATGGGGTTTTGTGTTCCATCACTTATGGCCTATTCAAAATTAGGAGAAAGACTATTTGAGGTCAATGTGCAAAATAAATTTAGTGCTTTTAGTACGGCAGTACTTTTTCTAACAGTAATTGGAATGCTATTGATAGCAGGAAAGCTAAAAAAGTTAGAACGCGAGTATTTATCTCAAGTATCAAATGGTGCTGATGAAGAAGCTATAAAGCTTATTACAATCAATAGCTTGAAAGTATACTTGAGTTTTCTAGCTGGAACTTTTTTCATAACATTTCTAGTCGTTGTGGTTGGATTTGTTTTCTTAAACATTAGAGGCTCTACTTTTATAGCTATTATAATAGCTGTTTTGGGTATGGCTTTGTTTTTAGGATGTATGTACTATCTTTCTAGAAAGTGGACAAAGCATTCAGGTAAATAATATATTTTTATTGTTAATAAGAAGAATTTACTATAAAATATGTATACTTTACATTGCAATTTTTGATTTCAGACTTTATAATGAGAATTAGATATAAAGATTTATAATTTCCTGTTTTTTTTATTTTATTTTTTTAGGGTTTTTCTTGTTTTGTGGTTTTCTTATTTTCCCTATAATTTTGCATTTTAAGTTATATATGCTGTGTTTTTTTAGTTGGTTAAATTTTTGAGTATCTTCTCAAATTTTATAAATTATTATGTAAGGAGCTAGATCTATGAAAAAAACTATTTCTATTTTAGTCGCATTTGTACTGGTTATTAATTTATGTAGCTTTTTTGTGGTGTCTTCATATGCTGCACAACCAGATACTTACACACTTAAATCTATAATTCGGGATTTTGATCCTGTAAATAGTAACCATCCAGAAAGAAATCATCCAGATTTCGAGAACGAGGAATATTTTAATACAAATAGCACAGGGGCTGTCAAATCCAGACTTGGATCGGATAATACGCCGGTTTATTCCGATTCGGGATATTCGGTCAAAATTATTACAAGTGCTGATTCTTTTTATGATTGGTATCACGATACAGACAAGAACATTACTATACCTTATGATATGGTTTTTAAAAAGTCAGGTTCTATGTATACTTTTGATTCTACATCGACTGACGGCTTTTTCCCAATCAACAATAAAGGTTTTGGTAATTATCAGGATAATAAGAATTACCACTTTACTATGGAATTGCACACAAAATTTGTGTTTGAATATGGTCAGGTATTTGAATTAGCTGGTGATGATGATCTTTGGTTGTTTGTAAATAAAGAATTGGTAGGAGATTTAGGTGGAATACATGAGACACAGTACAAAACAGTTAATATGGACAATTATATACACTCTATGAATCTTAAGCCAGGAGATGTTTGCACCTTAGATTTGTTTTTTGCCGAAAGACATGTTACTGAATCAAATTTAAAGATCTCTACAAATATTGAATTGTATAGTGCTGAAGATTGGGAGGACAATAAAAGACCTATAGCAGATGCAGGAGATAATATAGTTGTTAGAACAAATGGAAAGACTGCTTCTGTAAGACTTGATGGGAGTGGATCGAAGGATCCTGATGGGGATCGTCTTACATATACATGGACCAATGAAGCTGGTGACGTTATCGGAAGAGATGTTTTACCGACTGTTGATTTACCAGTAGGTCTAAATATTTGTAAACTGACTGTTTCTGATGGAAGACAAACAGATAGCGATACAGTTGCGATTGAAGTTATATACACCGGAGATGACCAAAATAAAGCACCGAAAGCAGATGCTGGTGATGACCAAGATAAGACAATTAGCGGTACAAAAACGACAATAACTTTAGATGGAAGTTTATCCTCAGACCCGGATGGAGATAAACTGACCTACACTTGGACAAATGAAAATGGAGAGAGAATTGCTACAGGTGTAAAACCGCAAATTGAGCTTACCAAAGGAACACATAGAATTAAGCTGACAGTTTCCGATGGGGAATTAAGTGATACCGACACCGTAGTTATAACTATAAGCAATAATAGAGCACCTTTGGCAAACGCAGGAAACAACCAAAGTAAGACTATTACCGGAGAAAAAGTAACAGTAACACTAGACGGAAGCAAATCCTCAGATCCTGATGGTGATAGGTTAACTTATAGATGGGCAGATGAAGACGGTGATAGAATAGCCACAGGTGAAAAACCACAGATAGAGCTTACCGAAGGAACACATAGAATTAAGTTAACAGTGTCAGACGGAGAGCTTAGTGATACTGATACAGTAGTTATTCGCATATACAAAGCTGCGACTTCCACACCAAAACCTACGTCTGCAAACTCAAGACCGGTGGCGAATGCTGGAGCAGACAAAACAGTGATGACTGACGAAAAAGTAGCAGAAGTGACTTTAGACGGCAGTAAATCATATGATCCCGATGGTGATTCCTTAAGTTACAGGTGGAAAGATGAATCGGGGGCAACAATTGGAAGGACTGCTAAACCTAGTGTATTGCTTCCGGTTGGAGAAAATGTATTAACATTAACGGTATCCGACGGAAAACTTTCAGACACGGATAAGGTGATAATAAAGGTTGAGAGAGAAGAGATTTCTGGAGGATCAAATAAAAAAGATTTACTTGATCTAGGTATTGCATTGACAGCTGATCAAACAAAAGTTGAAGAAGGTAATCAAATTATATTTACAATTAAGTATCTTAATAAGACTGATGTTAAGATTCCTGATGTAGAGGTTGATTTTAAACTTGGTGATGGCATGGAAGTTGTGGAAGCAGCTAAGGGTAAAGCGTCAGGGAAAACCATAGTTTGGGATGTGGGTGATCTTGCTCCTAAGGAAAAGGGAGAGATAGAGTTTAAAGTTAAATCAGATACGATTCAAGAGGCAGAAGTTATTAAAGATTTTGTTGCAAGTATTAGCAGCAATGAAGTGGAATTAGCTAACACCTATGATGATAGATCAAAGCTAGATGTTATGGTATATTCCGATAGATATCTAAAAAGACATACTCGCTATATACTAGGATATCCTGACAATACTTTTAAAGGCGAAAGAAATATAACCCGTGCTGAAACAGCAGTTATTTTTGCTAGAATACTAGACTTGAAAGATTTAAAGGCAAAAAACACCAATCAATTTGTAGATGTGCCTAAAGGATTTTGGGCTGAAGAGCATATATATGCAGCAGTTCAAAGCGGATTATTCAAAGGAGTTGATAGCACGCATTTCAATCCTGATGTGCCTATAACAAGAGCTGAATTTGTAACTGTAATTGCAAATTATCTAAAAATACAAAGAACTAGTGAGGAAGCACCCTTTACACACACATTCAATGATATTCAAAATCATTGGGCACAAGGGAATATAGAAGAAATTGCTAGATATGATATAGTTAAAGGCTATGCTGACGGTTCTTTCAGACCTCAGAAACAAATATTGAGGCAAGAGGCTGTGACTATGATAAATCGTTTACTTTATAGAGGTCCTTTGACAAATGTTACAAACTCCTTCCCAGACATAACGAGTGATCATTGGGCATTTGGCGAGGTTGAGGAAGCAGTAAGATCCCATGAATTTATCATAAATGATAAAGGTGAAGAGGTAATGACTGAATATATTAATGATCCAATCTGGTAATACAAAAATAGGGCATACGTTTAAAGCGTAGCCCTTTTTTTGTTTCCTAAAAAAGTGTATTGATTTTATCATAACTTTCAAATAAAAGCACAACTCACAGCAGTACAAGTGCATATTCTCACAAACCCCTTCTCAAACTCCTCTAACACATAATAGGCAGAGAAAACTACATCTAGCTTATTTAAGAGTCTAAAAAAGTTATTACTTTATAATGGGCTAATGAAGTATTTCATCTAGATAGAAAAATTTTATTAATGCAATCCTATAATATATATGGCAATATTTTCTTAAAGCGTTTATAATAAATGTGAGTTAAGTGATTTTGCCATGATACATTTCAAGGCTAATAATGCTTTAAAATAGCTAGATTTTCGCTGACTTCAAAGTACTGATCCGATATCTATGCTTTAAAGAGGTGTGACAACTATATTTGTAATGGGAGAAGATGAGTATGAGGAAAAGATTTGTAATGTTAATGGTAATGACATTATTGTTTAGCTTTTTTAATTTTGCAGCAGTAAATGTTCAGGCGGCAGAAAGTGACGGTTACAAGCTTAAAGCTACAATTCGTGATTTTGATCCGGTTAATGATGAACGTCAAGAACTCTATCATCCTGATTTTGAAAATCCTGAATATTTTGATACAAGCACAAAAGGTGCTGTCAAATCGACTCTTGGGTCTGATAATAAACCTGTTTATTCAAAGTCGGGTTATACCACAAAAATTATTACCAACGAGGAATCCTTTTATGATTGGTACCATGATACACCAAAAAATATAAATATCAGCTATGACATGGTTTTTAAAAAAATTGGGAAAAAGTATATTTTTGACTCAGCATTAACTAATGGATTTTTTCCAATTAATGATCAAGGGTTTGGAAACTATTATGATGGGAAAAATTATCATTTCACTTTAGAACTTCACACAAAGTTTGTTTATAAAGCTGGTCAAAGCTTCTCGATTTCTGGTGATGATGATGTGTGGTTGTTTATTAACAAGAAATTAGTAGGGGATTTAGGCGGTATACACGAAACACAATCTGTGGATATTCGCCTTGATGATTATTCTAAATCGTTGGATTTAGTATCCGGAGAAACTTACAGCCTAGATTTGTTTTTTGCAGAGAGGCATGTAACTGAGTCAAATCTAAAAATAGAAACAAATATTGTTTTGTCAAACAACCATGCCCCAAAAGCTCATGCAGGAGACGATCAAAATCTAGAGACCGATGGAAATCAAGCGAGCGTAATTCTTGATGGAACAAAGTCGAAAGATTCCGATGGTGATGAATTGACTTATATATGGAAGAATGAGGCGGGAAAGAAAATAGCAACAGGTGTAAACCCTAGAGTAAACTTTGATATAGGAAAGCACAAAATAACACTAACTGTTTCAGACGGTGAATTAGCCGACACCGATACGGTTATCATAAATGTGAAGAAAAAGCAGGTAATACAAACAAATAAGCCAACAGCTAAGAATACGCCCACTGCGACAGCCAAACCAACATCAACGCCAAAAGTAACAGCAACAACTAAGCCAACATCAACAGCAAAGATAACAGCAACAACTAAGCCAACATCAACAGCAAAGATAACAGCAACAACTAAGCCAACATCAACAGCAAAGATAACAGCAACAACTAAACCAACATCAACAGCAAAGATAACAGCAACAACTAAACCAACATCAACGCCAAAAGTAACAACAACAACTAAACCAACATCAACACCAAAAGTAACAGCAACAACTAAACCAACGTCAACACCAACAATCAAACCGACACCAACATTGACACCAAATCTAAACAACACAGATAAATCCGATGGAATATCATCAGGCAGTAATAAAAACAATGCACCTATAGCGAATGCAGGAAAGGATCAAATAGTTTTGACAAACGATGAAGTTGCTGATATTAAGCTTGATGGAAGTAAATCATCCGACAAGGATGGGGACTCATTGACTTATAAATGGAAGAATGAATCTAATGTAACAATTGGGAATGGTGCTACTCCAAATGTGAAACTTCCACTTGGAAACCATAAAATAACGTTGAATGTATCCGATGGGAAATTATCATCTACCGATACGGTAATAATAAAAGTAGAAAAACAGGATATGCCACCTAGTAGTGTTATGTCGATGGATGTTGCAGTTTCATTGCTTTCAGATGAGAGAAAAGTTGCTGAAGACAAAGAGGTTATATTTACTATTAGGTACGCAAATAAAACTCAATTAGAAGTACAGGATGTATATATTGAAATGGAGTTGCTTGATGTACAAGTAGTTAATAATATGGGAGGAGTTCGAAGCGGAAATAAGATGCGATGGGAAGTAGGTAAACTTAAAGCATATGAAAAAGGAGAAATTACTTTTACAATAAAACCTGGTTTTACCGATAAGGCGGAAATAATAAAGGAGTTTGTTGCAAATATATTCAGCAGAAGTTCGAGATTGTCAAATACCTATGATGACTCTTCAAAGCTTGACATAATGGTATATTCAAACAGGTTTTTACATACGCATTCAAGGTATATTTCTGGATATCCGGATAATACCTTCAAAGGAGAACGAAATATAACCCGGGCAGAGATAGCTGCAATATTTGCAACAATACTAAATTTAAAAGATGTGGACATAACTATTGCAAAACAGTTTGTGGATGTAAAAGAAGGTTTTTGGGCCGAGCATCATATTTATGCGGTAGTCCAGGCTGGCTTGTTTAAAGGTGTGGATACTACCCATTTTTATCCTGATACCCCTATTAAAAGGGCAGAACTTGCTACGGTTATAGCAAATTATCTTGGAATATCTCGTACTAGTGAGCAGAAGCCTTTTGAGTCGTCCTTCAATGATGTTACAAACCATTGGGCACACGGGAATATTGAAGAGATAACAAGATATAAAATTGCAAAAGGATATGATGACGGAGCGTTTAGACCTCAAAAAAATGTAGCAAGGCAGGAAGCGGTTGTTATGATTAATAGACTATTATATAGAGGACCACTAACAAATGTAAGTAATTCATTTCCTGATATGACAAGTGGACATTGGGCTTTTGGAGATATTGAAGAAGCCGTTAGAACACATAATTTTACCATTGATGAAAATGGAGCAGAAGTAATGAAATAAGGGTATTTGAAGGGAACCATAGGGTTCCCTCGCGAACAAGAAAATTTATGAGCAAAGTGAATTTTCTTGAATATATTTCTATAGAAGTTGATAAGATAAACCATGTTTTGTGCAATAACTATAAAGCTTCCCATGACCAAATTTTTGAAAGCGGAGCTGTATAGGCCATTCAGGATACTGCTTAGCCATTAAAATCTTATCACCGGTTACAAAGGCTACAAAAGATATATAATGGTCCTTTGTCATTGCGTGGTCAGTTGTTATAAACCATTCATATTCTATTGTTTCAAATTTGAGGGCATGGTTTTCTTCTGCTTTGACTGCTTCTAACTCATTAAGCTTTCTACCACAGCAAGAAATAGAAACAGCACCTGTACTTGTTATTATGTTGTCGCATTGTGGACATACATAAAATTTGAGCTTTTTCATATTACCTCCATCATAATCGTTTGGGTTTAATTCACCCTTTAGTATTTTTTCGATATCTACACTAAGGATAGAAGACAATTCCGGAAGTAATGGAACATCAGGACAGCCAAGTCCACGTTCCCATTTACTTATAGTTTTATCACTAATATTCATGCTGTCTGCGAGCTGTTTTTGTGTCATATCCTTTTCTTTTCGTAGATAGCATATTAGTTTTCCTACTTTACTTAAATCCATAATTATCTCCTCCATTAATTTAAGTATATACAACTTTGGGAATATTTCAATAAACGCTTCGTAGAGTTTAAATCATTATAAATGTAATATATACTTTTAATATGCCCTAATTAACTTAATAATTATTTGAAGTAATCATTTCTCAATAGTATAATTAATAATATTTCAATTGTAGACGAAAGAAGGTATATTAAGTTGTTAAAAAAATTAAGCCCTATGCGGCGTGAAGCAATATCTATTACATGGCCTGCCTTTGTAGAATTAGTTATGTCTACTTTGTTTGGTATGGTGGATATGATTATGGTAGGAAGGTTAAGCTCGGCTGCGATAACCGCTGTGGGGCTTACAAATCAGCCTTTTATGCTTTTGTTAGCAATATTTTCAGCAATTAATGTTGGTACAACTACTCTTGTGGCATGGAATATAGGTGCGGGAAATAGAGAGAAAGCCAATCTTATCACTAGGCAAATTGTCGTAATAAATGCTATCTTAGGGATAATATTAAGTGCTTTAGGTGTAATTTTATCGCATCAAATAGTTGCGTTTATGGGGGCACAGGCGGATACGATAAAAGATGCGACAATATATTTTCAGATTGTTTCTTCTGGACTAGTGTTTCAAGCCATCACTATGGGAATTACGGCAGCTTTGAGAGGTGCTGGAGAAACAAAGATACCTATGTTTTATAATATAGGAAGTAATCTTCTTAATGTTTTCGGAAATTATGCTCTTATTTATGGAAAGTTTGGAATGCCTAAAATGGGGGTTGCTGGTGCAGCACTTTCGACAACAATATCTAGATTAGTTGCATGTGTTATTGGAATTAGTGTAGTTTATTTATCAAACCAATCGTTTATTTCAATCGAGCGTAAAGATAGATTTAGATTTGATTTGGGAATAATAAAAGAAGTCTTTTCCATAGGTTTGCCGTCAGCAATAGAGCAGTTTGTTTTGCAAAGCGGACTTATGATGTTTGCACGAACAGTTTCGAGCCTAGGTACAGTCGCATTTGCTGCACATCAGATAGGTTTGAACATTTCTGGTTTGACCTTTTCACCAAGCATGGCTTTTGGGGTTGCTGCAACAACTTTAGTAGGTCAGAGTCTTGGTGCTAAGGATGAAGAAAAAGCAAAACAATATGCGGATATGATACATCATATGGCTTTGTTTGTAGCTTGTTTAATGGGCGGAGTATTTATTCTGTTTTCATACCAGCTTGCGAGATTATATACTGATGACTTTGCAGTGGCAGCTAGTGCTGCTATTATACTTAAAATAATGGCTCTATCTCAACCGGGACAATCAACACAGCTTTCTGTAGCAGGAGTACTGAGGGGAGCTGGGGATACTATGTATCCATTGTACGCCTCTATTTTCGGTATATGGATTTTTAGGGTGTTTATAGCCTATATATTTGTGAGTGTTTTTCATTGGGGTTTAATTGGTGCGTGGGTAGCGTTATTGTTAGATCAATATACAAGGGCAGCTGTAGTGTACTTTAGATATCATTCTGGCAAATGGAAAAAAGTCAAATCTAGAGCTGTAATGACCAAAACATAGTTAAGTTTGATATATAAGGCTTAAAGCATTATCTTAATGCTTTTAATAGTTGTTCTTTATATTTAAGAAATTCACTCGTTGAAAGCATTTCTCTTGTTCGAGGTCTTGGAAATTCTATATCCAAAAAGGTTGTGATAGAGGCAGGTCTATCGGACAGAACGTAAACTCTATCCGATAGAAAAATAGCTTCGTCAATGTCATGGGTAACAAAAAGTACACTTTTATTGTGCTCACATAGTACTGAAAGCAGCCATTCCTGCATGTTCATACGGGTTATTGCATCTAGAGCACCAAAAGGCTCGTCTAGAAGCATTATATTACTGTTCATCAAAAAGGTTCTAAGAAGCCCTGCCCGCTGTTTCATTCCGCCTGAAATCTCCGAAGGATAGAAATTTTCAAAGCCTTCAAGACCAAATTCTTTTATAAGCTTTGGTAACATGAAGTTCTCGATGCTATCGAGCCGACCATCTATTTCTAAAGGTAGAATGATGTTTTTATATACTGTACGCCAAGGCATCAGCAGATCTTTTTGAGGCATATAGCTTAACTGGGTTGAAGAATCAGACAGAGTTTGGCCGAAAACTTTTATGTCACCAGAATAGTTATCTTCTAGACCCGCTAAAATCCTTAATATAGTACTTTTTCCGCAACCACTTGGACCTAATAAGGATACAAATTGATTTTCCAACAAAATCAAATTTATATCTTTTAGTACCTCAAGACTTTCCTTATTACGTATGAAGGTTTTATTCAAATGCTTTATTTCTATTTTAGTTGTCATTAATCAGCTTTTATCTCCTTGCAAAAACTCATTTGTAAATGCCTTTTCTATTTCAATAGGTGATTCTATAAAATTATTTTCAAATAGCCAGTTCATATATCTTTCCCACACATCTTCTTTTTGCATACCCCAATAGGGAGCATCATCCTGATATTTAGAGGCAAGATATTGTTGGCTTTTTATTACAAGATCTCTATCCAATTCAGGTGCAAGTTGAAGTAGGCATTCAGCTGCTTCATCGGGTTTTTCTATTGAGAATTTATAGCCTTTTTGTGTAGCTCTCATGAACTTCTCAACAAGCTTAGGGTTTTTGGCGATATTTTCCTCATTTGTCACTATTACAGGGGTGTAGTAATCAAAAATATCAGAAAGGTCCTTAAGGGAGATATAGTTAATTTCTGCACCTTTATTAGTAGCATTTATATAGTCCCAGCCCTCAAAAATCCAAGCAAAATCAATTTGGTTTGTTTCACTAGCTGTTAGAAAGTCTAAAGTACCGGTAGTAAGAATTTCAACTTTGTCAGCATCTCCTCCAGCTTCTTTTACAACTTGCTTTACCATTGCAGCTTCAACTTCAGAACCCCAGCCACCATACTTTTTCCCCTCAAAGTCCTTTGCGGAGGTTATACCCTTTGATTTTAATGAACCAAAGCCTGAAGTGTTGTGTTGAATTACAGCAGCAATTGAAACTAAAGGTATATCTGACGAGCGGGCAAAGGTAACGCCTTCTTGATAACTTATACCAAACTGAGCAGTATTTGTAGCTACAAGCTGATCGGCAGAGGACTCACCAGGCTGAATGATAGATACATCAAGTCCCTCTTCTGCAAAAAAACCCTTTACCTTAGCAACGTAGATACCAGTGTGATTTGTGTTAGGAGTCCAATCCAACACGAAGGTGACTTTTTCGAGGTCAGAGCCCCCTTTACTAGATGGAAAAGTCTGCCTCGGGCTTGTGACGAATTTTTGGATACAGCCTGAAGCAGTCAGGCAAAAAACAATAGACATACAGATTAATACCAATATATTCTTTTTCACATTATTCATCCTTTCAAATTCCATTTAATTGTCTTCTTTTCTATTATGCTAATAAATATAAATAACAAAATGCTAAAAAGCGAAATAATTACAATATCCGCAAACATTGCAGCGGTCTTGAAAGATTTCATTGATCTTGTAAGAAAAATGCCTAATCCACTTTGAGCACCGGTCCACTCGGACATAACCGCTCCCATTACAGCATATGTTGCTGCTAGTTTGAGTCCTGAAAAAAAGTGAACTAATGCTGAAGGGAGTTTTACTTTCGTAAATATCTGTATTTTACTGGCATTCATACACTTAAGTAATTCCTCAAGGTCTTTGTCATATGAGTTTAGCCCCTCTGTTAAGTTGAGTGCTACCGGGAAAAAGACTACTAAAACACAGATTATTAATTTTGATACAATTCCTATTCCAAACCAAATTGTGATTAATGGTGCTATTACAATAATAGGTACAGTTTGAGAAAGAATCATAAAGGGATAAAAAATATTACGCATAATCCTAAAACTGCTCATTACAAGTGAGAGTAGAACAGCTAAAAAGACACCTACTACAAAGCCTAAAAGGGTTTCAGAAATTGTGGTCAAAGAGTGAGAAAGCAAAAGGTCCCCGGACTTTGAAAACTCTTTCAAAATAATTGAAGGAGCTGGAAGTATGTATTCTTTTATGTCCTTTGCTTTCACAATAAATTCCCAAATAATCACGAAAACGATAAATGCAATAGATGGGTAAATGACATTACCTGTATTTCGAAATTTTTTCATCCATAGTCACGCCTTCCACTTTATAATCAATTTTGACTACAGATACAACTCTGTTTGCACCCTCTTCTACGCAAATATTTTGTGCCTTCTTAACAATCTCTAAAAGAGTATCTAAGTTACCTTCCATAGTAGTTTCCATTGGTCCCACTTCGTACTTTACACCACTTCTATCTATCATTTCAATAACTTTATCTACAACCGGATAAATCTGCTCTTCCGGCACATTTGGAATAACCTGCAGCGACACATTCACATTATTCATAAGTAAAGTCTCCTTTCACTTTCGAGTCCTAAAATAAACCTAACTAATAATAGCAAATAAAAAACCGCCCAACATAGGCGGTAAAATACAATTTACTCTTTCCCTACGCTGGCATTATCCAGATCAGGTTATGGGTTGTGGACAATAAACCACTCTCAGCCGATAGTATCAGCACCCCTTTTATTATATAGCTATCTTTAATTGAATTAATAATAGCACAACAGAATAATAAATACAAGAATTTGTTAAGGCTTATAGAATGAAAAGCGAAAAATAAAAATAAGATATAAAAGAAATTAATGCTTAGAGGTTTTTACATAAAAACGATAAAAATACATGGCGTATTAAGGTAAAAATTTTTACATTTTTTAAGATGCATATAGTTGTAAAATTGAAGATAATTGTGTAATATAGAATAGAATAATGCAGTATAACCAGCATTATCCACAAAAAATTAATAACATGAAGCGGGGGGTATGAAGAAAATGCAAAGAATTAATCGCAGTAGAATTCTGGCAGTTATGGCGTGTTTATGTTTACTTGTTTCGTTGATTTGCCAAAATGTAATTTTAGTACTCGCAGATGTAAAATCCACGATAGCATCATTAGATTTTCCAGAAAGCCCTTATCAAAAAAGCTCAAGAACCATTGAGATAAAAGGTATTTTTGATATCTCAGACATATCCGTAAATACTGGTAAAGTAGATTATGAGATAACTGGAGATTCGGTTAAAATATCAGTATCTGATGGAATACCTTCAAGAGTTGGACCGCATACAAAAAGCGTAACAGTTACGGAAGAAAGTAATTATGATGAGTTTCCCAGAATGATTCCCTATAATTTAGATGGATATGTAGGTGACATAGCTAAATCAGATTCAGGATATGATTCCGAAAAAGAATTATATTGGGCAACCTATAAGGGAAATGTAACAAAAGCTGAAACTAATTTCTACACGTATAGAGTTTATTATACGTATTTATTAAATGTTGTACCTCAATTGATATTGACCTCACCTGTTGATGGAAAAATAGTCAGGGATAAAATTGTTATAGAGGGATTTGCGAAAGATGAAAATGTTGGAGATGAAATTAATGTATATTATGTTTTTGACAAATATGATGAAAGTACTGAAGGAACAGCGTACAAAACTAATCTGGTGACCGATGGAACAGAACAGAACATAGATGGTACCATTGATCTTGTTCCGTTAGCCCTTGAAGATGGGATTCATACTCTCTATATGTGGGCGGTTGATAAAAGAGGAGAAAAATCTATTCCTTTTGAGACAAAAATCACAGTTGACACAGTACCACCTCAAGCACCGATTCTTACTCAGCAACCAACAACACCTACAAACGGTGATGTAGATGTGATAATAACATATCCTGATGATGCAGCAGTAAAAGAAGTGCGAATAGATGGCGGAGAGTGGGTACCGTTTGATAGCATAGCTAAAGAAGGAAAGATAGTAATGAATGATAACGGCATAGTAGAAGCAAGAGGAACAGATTTAGCGGGTAATGTGTCGGAAGTTGGAAAGATAGAAGTAACCAATATAGATAAAATAGCACCAGAAATGCCAGTAATAAAGCAGCACCCAGACAATAGCATTCCAACTAATGGTGCTGTAAACATTACCATTACATATCCGGAAGATGCAATTGAAAAGCTATATAAAGTAGGAGAAGCTGGAGAATGGATTAAGTACGATAGGGAATTTGTAGTTGTAGAAAATACAAAAGTATATGCTATATGCAAAGATGAAGCGGGTAATGTAAGTGAAGAGGCAGTTATTGAAGTGACAAATATTGATAAAATTCCTCCGTTAAAACCAATTTTAGTTGCAGATATTACAACACCTACCAACCAAAGCGTTTCAGTAGCAGTATATTATCCAGAGGATGCTGCAATAAAAGAAATCAGAATTGAAGGTTCTGATTGGAAGAACTTTGAAGATGTAGCGGTAGATAACAAAATAATTATGGATCAAAATGGAACTGTGGAAGCAAGAGGAACAGATTTAGCGGGTAATGTGTCGGATATAGGTCGTTTAGTTATAACTAATATAGATAAAACCTCACCGGACACTCCTATACTTATTCCCGACATAACAGAACCTACAAAGGGAACAGTTACTGTAACAGTATATTATCCTGAAGACTCTGTAATACAGGAGGTAAAAGTTGGAGAAGGCGACTGGAAACCATATACTGATCCTGTTGTCGTAGATGAAAATACAACAGTTAGTGGAAGATCGCAAGATGAAGCTGGAAACAACTCACCTGTAGGAGAATATGTTGTCGGAAACATCGATACCACATTACCTACTGCACCAACAATAATAACCAGTGCTGATGTAACAACAGAAAAACCTATAAAAGCTACAATTTTGCCGGGAAAAGATGAGGAGTCTGGAGTTGACAGAACAGAGTACCGGTTAGAAGGAGCAACAGTTTGCGATTGGCTGGAGTACATAGAGGGAAATACTATTGAAATAAAAAATTTAGGTAAAACAACTATTAGTGCAAGAACTATCGATAAAGCAGGTAACATTTCCCCTGTTACAAGTAAAACAGTTACTATCTTGGAGAGATCAAAGGATAATAACAATAACGGCGGAAATAGCGGTGGAAATAACGGTGGAAATAACGGCGGAAATAGTGGCGGAAATAGTGGCGGAAATAACGGCGGAAACAGTGGCAACAATAGTGGAGATGAAAAGGCTACAGAGCCTAAAGATAAAGTGCCAACAGTTACAGCAGTCGATTTGTCAGTGTTTATAAGTTCAGACAAATCCAAATATGCAGAAGGAGACACAATTACCTTTATTATAGACTATAAAAATAAGTCAAACATACAGGTTAATAATGTTACCATAAAAGCTGAGATTCCCGAGTATACAACTATTTCTGAAATGGCTGGAGGAACTGTAGACGGTGCATTTATTGAATGGAAAGTTGAAAAAATAGCTGCGAATACTTCAGCTAAAATTGAGTACAAAGTAAGTGTTAATAAACTTGATAAAGCGGAAGTGAATTCCTCGAATACTGCTACGATTAGCAGTGCAAATATTACTAAGACAGAGGATGATTCATCTAAGACAATATTCCTACTATACTCAAACATTGACAATTTCCACGCTAAATATATTGAAGGCTATACCGACAACACTTTTAGACCAGCTAACAATATTACTAGAGCTGAAGTTGCTGCAATGATGTACAATGTACTTGGTATAAACAAAGAAGCATCAACTAATAAAAATTATACCGATGTTAAAAGCACTCATTGGGCATATGAATGTATAAATGTGGTAACGGGTTCAGGCTTGTTTGTAGGTTATAGTGATGGTTCATTCCATCCAGACAGTTTTATTACAAGGGCTGAATTTGCTACAGTACTTGCAAATTATCTTGAGCTAAAAAATGTAGAACATGATAAAATGAACTTCTCAGATATAAGCAAGCATTGGGCAAGAAACTTTATCGAAGAAATCTATAGAGTTAAACTTATAGAAGGATATATTGAACAAGGTGAAAGGCTATTTAAGCCTGACAACAATATATCAAGAAGTGAAGCAGTTACTATAGTAAACAAGATGTTATTTAGAGGTCCTCTTTCAGGTATAGAAATGCCCTTTAAGGATGTCGCCGAAACTCACTGGGCATACGGGCACATTCTTGAAAGTGCATTAGATCACAATTTCAAGAGAAATGAAGATGATTCTGAAACAGCAATATTGAAAGACTAAATTCAAAGCGTAAATACAGAAAAAGGGGGCTACTTAAATAAAGTGGTACCTAAGTCAAGGGCATAATAAACAAAGAGTTATGCAACTAGAAGATGATTCCTATATTGAATAGGAGTCATCTTTTTTCCTAAACATTAATATAGTTGATAAATCCACATAACTACTGGGCTAAAGTGGTGTTTAAACAATTTTGCTTGTTGCTAAAGTATTAATACTATTGTATGATTTATATAAATTAATTTATTTAAGGTGATAATATGGATATTAAGGAAGTTGCATTTCTTGCAAAAAAAGCATCAATAAAACTTGCAGCAGCAGATACAGAATTGAAAAATAGGGCATTAGGGGAAATTGCTAAGCTTATTGAGAAACGTAAAGAGGAAATTTTCAAAGCTAATAAGGAAGATATTGATAGAAGTGAAAAAGAAAGCCTTGCGTCCCCACTGCTAAAGAGACTTAAGTTTGATGAAAGCAAAGTTTCAGAAGTGATTAGCGGAATAAACAGCTTGATTGAGCTTCCAGATCCTGTGGGGAAGACCTTAGCTTCGTCAGAATTAGATGAGGGATTGGATTTATATAGGGTAAGTTGTCCTATTGGTGTAATCGGAGTTATATTCGAATCAAGACCGGATGCTCTAGTTCAAATATCCACTTTATGCTTAAAAAGTGGTAATTCCGTGCTTCTGAAGGGTGGAAGGGAAGCTATTAATACCAATAGAATTTTGGCGGATATAATAAAGGATGCTACTGAGAGTGTAGGAATTCCATCGGGTTGGATACAGCTTCTCGAAACAAGAGATGATGTAAATGAGATGCTCAAAATGGACGATTGTATAGATCTTATAATTCCTAGAGGGTCAAACGAATTTGTAAGATATATTATGGAAAATTCCAATATTGCTGTTTTAGGTCATGCAGATGGTATTTGTCACTGTTATGTTGATAAAGGTGCTGATATTAAAATGGCAGTAGATATTGTTGTGGATTCAAAGACTCAATATGTCGCTGTATGTAATGCTACTGAGACTTTATTGGTGAATCAAGAAGTAGCTAAGGATTTTTTACCTTTTCTTATAGAGAAAATAGTAGATAAAAATGTTGAGTTGGTAGGTTGTGATAAGACTAGACAAATAGTTGATGTTGCTGCAGCTTCTGAGGAGGATTGGAAGACTGAGTATCTTGACTATAAATTATCCATAAAGATTGTAGACAGCACAGAGGAAGCCATTGACCATATAAATACTTATGGTTCGGGGCACACCGATTCAATAATTTCAAACAATAAAGAAAACGTGGAAACCTTTATGAATCTTGTTGATTCCGGAAATGTGTTCTGGAATTGTTCTACACGTTTTAGTGATGGTTTTAGATATGGTTTTGGTGCAGAGGTGGGGATTAGCACCAACAAAATTCATGCAAGGGGTCCAGTTGGATTAGATGGTCTATTGATATATAAGTATAAACTCGTTGGAAAGGGTCATATTGTTGCCGACTATGCAAGCAAAGCAAAGACGTTTAAACATAAAAAGACTAACAAAGAGTTTATACTTTGATTACGCCTCTTTCGAACGAAGTGAAAGAGGCAAAAACATAGGGGGTCGATGCCCCGGAGTTTTTATTCAAACTTTAGTTTTTAGGACTAATTTAGTATGGGATGTTTAGGCTTTTTCCAAAAAAGCAACTGGTTGATTTGATATAAAAAATTGGTCTTATTTCGTTGTAACTTAAATATTGTTGAAAGGTTGCATATATCCTATTGTGATATTATTGGCACCAATATTATGGAAAAGATTTAGCTTATAATTGTATGTTTTTGTATACTTTTATGATATAATAACTTTATATTTTAGCAAGATGTATTAAACAGCGATCAAAGAATATATGATCGCTTTTTTATCCTGTGAGAACCTAGAAATTGGAAGTTATTACAATGAAAGCTAGTTTCTGGTGATTTAGAGATTTATATAAAATTTTTATGGGGGTAATAAAATGTCAAAATTAACGAATGTATTTTTATCTTTGTTGCTTGCTTTATGCTTATGTCAAATAATTGGTGTGGCATCAAGCGGAAATGTCGTATTTGCTGAAGAATTTGTTTATGGAGATATTAATGGGGATCAAGAAGTAGATTCTTTAGATTTTGCATTAATGAGACAACATATTTTAGGAATTATAAAAGATTTTGAAACTGATAATGGTATCAAAGCGGCTGATGTCGATGGTAATGGAGATTTCGATTCCATAGATTTTGCATGTATGAGAAAGTATCTTTTAGGGTTGATTAAAGTATTTCCTGTGAATCAACGTTTGACACCAACTCCAACGCCTTCTCCAACAAGTGAATTTGAAGATGCAGTTATAAGTTCGGATATAGTTTTAGAAGAAGATAGGACTTATAGGAACTTGGTTTTAGAAGAAGGGGCAACAATAGATCTGAATGGGTATGCACTTTATGTGAAGGGTGATTTTCTGCAGAATGAAGGTAACGTAATTATAAATTCAGGTAGCCTTAACATCGATAACAATCATACAATTTATGAAGAAGGAATGCTTCAGATGACAAATGAAGCAGACTATGTGTATGTTGGAGGAAACTTTACAACAAACAGTGCAGCAGATCACAGTGAGTACCTAACAGCAGGAACACTTGAAGTAAAGGGCGATTTTACGCAATCGAATAATCCATTAAACTTTGCGGCAACAGGAGCTCACAAAACCATATTGTCGGGAGATACAGTACAAAATATAACCTTTGAAAGCCCAGCAACATCCTTCTTCAATATTTTGCAACTAACAAAGCCTTTCGACACAGGTTACATATTCAACGCAACACCCGTATGGAGGACTCTTGAAAATTAGAGTGAAAATGAGGGGCTTGACATAAGTAAATTTTGTGATTAAAATCATATTAATACCTAAATATTGTGAAGATGTTGATTGGAAAGAGTAGAGGGAGAAAACTTTCTAGAGAGCAGGTGAGGGTGGAATACCTGTAAGGTTAACCTTTGAAAATCATCCATGAGTCGTATCCTGAAGTTGTATAATGTGTAGGGAATACCGGTGTTGACCGTTAAAACATTAGAGTGATTGTAGAAGGATTATTTTCTGCAATAATTTGGGTGGTACCGCGTGAGAATTTATATCCTCTCGTCCCTTTTGGGATGAGGGGATTTTTGTTACGCTCCATAGAATGAAATGAAAGGAGCAAAAACGAAGGGACTCGATGTCACGGAGTTTCTATTTCACTTTTTTAATTAAGTAAGAGAGTTTAAGAGCTCGAAGACTTGAAGTTTAAATGTTCATAATTTTATAAATACTAAATGACCGGAGGTAAGTAAAATGTATAAAAAAGTATCGACAAACCTTAACTTTGTTGATAGGGAAAAGGAAGTCTTGAAATACTGGAAGGACAACAAGGTATTTGAAAAGAGTATCGAAATGAGAGAAGATGGGGAGACCTTTACTTTTTATGACGGTCCGCCCACTGCAAACGGAAAACCCCATATCGGACATATATTGACCCGTGTTATTAAGGATATTATCCCAAGATATAAAACAATGAAGGGTTACAAAGTCTTGAGAAAAGCGGGCTGGGATACCCATGGACTTCCGGTGGAGCTGGAAGTGGAAAAACTCCTTGGTATTGATGGAAAGCCTGAAATTGAGAAGTTTGGTGTGGAGCCTTTTATTGCAAACTGTAAAAAAAGCGTATGGAAATATAAGGGCGAATGGGAGCAGATGAGTGACAGAGTTGGCTATTGGGCTGATATGGATGATCCTTATATAACCTATGACAACAACTACATTGAATCAGTTTGGTGGGCACTAAAGAGAATATGGGATCAGGATCTCTTATATAAAGGTCACAAAATAGTTCCTTACTGTCCACGCTGTGGAACTTCACTGTCTAGCCACGAAGTTGCACAAGGTTATAAGGATGTAAAAGAACCTTCAATATATGTGAAATTCCAAGTTAAAGGTGAGAAAAATGTATACCTTATGGCGTGGACTACTACACCTTGGACTCTACCATCAAATGTAGCACTAACTGTGAATCCGCGTGAAACCTATATAAAGGCCAAGTGTTCTGATGAAGTATATATACTAGCTGAAGCTTTAGCACCGACCGTATTAAATGAAGAATACGAAGTACTAGAAAAAATGGACGGTCAATCAATAATAGGCATGGAATATGAGCCGTTGTTTGACTTTGTAAAGGTTGACAAAAAAGCATTCTATGTTGTTGGTGGAGACTTCGTTACCTTGACCGATGGTACTGGTATTGTACACACAGCTCCTGCCTTTGGTGAGGATGATG
The DNA here is from genome assembly GCA_012519925.1 of Clostridiaceae bacterium. GTDB lineage: Bacteria > Bacillota > Clostridia > Acetivibrionales > Acetivibrionaceae > Acetivibrio. The sequence goes on along the minus strand of JAAYPF010000057.1, from coordinate 25,932 downwards.
CGAAAGTTGGTAGAGCGTATGATTTGCCTTTTGTGCAAATGGTCAATGAACAGGGAAACTTTATTGACTGTGTTACAGAGTGGAAGGGTATGTTTGTAAAGGATGCCGATCCTTTGATTATTAAACACTTAGAGGGCAGAAATTTAATATACAAAAAGCTTGATTATGAGCACTCCTATCCCTTCTGTTGGAGATGTGATACCCATCTTCTTTACTATGCAATGGATACTTGGTTTGTGAAAATGACAGCTGTTAAAGATAAGCTATTAGAAAACAACAACAAGATTAATTGGCTGCCGGATAATATAAGAGAAGGTCGTATGGGTAACTTCTTAGAGAATGTTGTGGACTGGGGACTTAGCCGTTCAAGATACTGGGGAACTCCGCTGCCTATATGGGAATGTGAATGTGGTCACCGTCACGTTATAGGAAGTATTGCAGAGCTTAAGGAGATGGGAGAAAACGTTCCGGAGGATATTGAGCTTCATAAGCCGTTTATAGATAATGTTTTATTGAAATGTCCAAAATGTGGCACAGGAAAAATGAAGAGGGTAGCAGAGGTTATAGATTGCTGGTTTGATTCCGGTTCAATGCCTTTTGCTCAGTGGCATTATCCTTTTGAAAATCAGGAGATTTTTAAGGATAACTATCCCGCTGATTTTATAAGTGAAGCTATTGACCAGACAAGAGGCTGGTTCTATACTTTACTTGCAATCTCAACGCTCCTGTTTGACGAGCCTGCCTTCAAAAATGTTATAGTTCTAGGACATGTAAACGATAAAGAAGGAATAAAGATGAGCAAGCACAAGGGCAATGTTGTTGACCCATGGTCGGTGCTTGATAAGCAAGGAGCTGACGCAGTGCGTTGGTACTTCTATATAAATAGTGCCCCATGGCTTCCGAGCCGTTTTTATGAAGAAGCTGTTAGTGAAGGGCAGAGAAAGTTTATGGGCACACTTTGGAATACCTATGCTTTCTATGTCTTATATGCAGATATAGACAAATTTGATCCGAAAAAATATAAGCTTGAATATGAAAAGCTTTCAGTAATGGATAAATGGGTATTGTCAAAAATGAACACCTTGATAGCAACAGTAGATAAGAACTTAGCAAATTACAGAATTACCGAATCGGCAAGAGCTATTCAAGAATTTGTTGACGATTTAAGCAACTGGTATGTAAGAAGAAGCAGAGAGCGTTTCTGGCAGAAGGATATGACACAGGATAAGATAAATGCTTATATGACACTTTATACCGTTTTAGTAAAGTTAATTACTGTATCAGCACCGTTTGTGCCGTTTATTTCTGAAGAGATTTATGGTAATCTTGTTAGAAATATTGACAGTGAAGCTGTAGAGAGCATCCATATGTGTGATTTCCCTGTAGCGGATGAAAAATTCATAGACAAAGAACTTGAAAAGAACATGGATCTTGTTTTAAAATTGGTTGTCTTAGGTCGTGCATGTAGAAACGCCGCAAATATCAAAAACAGGCAGCCAGTTGCAAGAATATATGTTAAGGCAGACTTTGAACTTCCTGAAATGTTTAGTGAGCTTGTAAAAGATGAATTAAATGTGAAAGAAGTAGTGTACACTGATGATGCCAGAAGCTTTACAAAGTATAAATTTAAGCCGCAATTAAGGACACTTGGTTCGAAATATGGTAAGCTTGTTCCACATATAGCTAAAGTTCTTACTGAAATTGATGATAATATGGTTATGGAGAAGTTTGCTAAAGGAGAAATGGTAACTTTTGAAATTGAAAATACTACAATAGAGCTTGCAGAAGCTGATGTATTGATAGAGACTTCACAAAAGGAAGGCTTTGTGTCTGAGACAGAAAGGGATACTACTGTCGTTTTAGATATCAATCTCACACCGGAGCTTATTGAGGAAGGTTTTGTGCGCGAGATTATTAGTAAAATCCAGACAATGAGGAAGGAAGCAGAATTCGAAGTACAAGACCACATAAACTTATATTTTGCGGATAATGGAAAGATTTCAGATATAATTGAAAGAAATAAGGTCATAATAGAAGAGGAAACACTTGCAGACAAGATTTCGCAAGGAAGTGCCGAAGGTTACAGTAAGGAATGGAACATAAACGGAGAAAAGGTTAAGTTTACTGTCGCAAAAATATAAAAATAAAGCTAATGTATAAACACTAGAAGTCCGATATATTTATTGATCGGACTTCTAGTTATGTCCAATTATAAAATGGAATGGGTACATATGCAAATTTGACATAAGAACATGTACGATATATACAAAAGTATTTTAGTTTTTTAATCATTTTTGTGAAATTTGTATATTGATTATATTACGATATTCTGAGAAAATATTAATATAAATTGGTTGGGAAAATTTAAGGGGTGTGATGAATAAATTATATTAATCACATTCTAAAACACAATAATCAATATATAGTATTTTTAGTTACCATATACCAAACGCCAACTACCCACTTTTTTATATGTAGCAATATTTGATTTTATTATGTTTTACACTATTGGTTAATTTGTTATAAACGTTGTAGTAATAATTTGCATTCCATGTAGTTAGTCCGTAGCATCCGATATCTATAATTTGTAGTTTCTACACAGATAATAATCTAATAAACAATATGTTAATAATTGAATCGAGAATCTTAATATTTTTATTCTTTGTAGTTTATACTTTCAATACAATACATTTTCTTCACAGCAATCTATAATATATATTTTTGAACTGTTATGTATACGATGTTGAATATTTGCAAAAAACTATATCATTACACCCTTTTTTACCCATATACAATTTGCGTTTTATAACGTGATAGTCTAAGAGCAACGGATAATTATCTGTTGCTCAATTTTGTGTATATTTTTATATGCTAAAAAGAATACTGATTAAAGTTAATAAGGAAGGTTCAATAAAATTTTATTAAACCTATGAAGTTCTACATTGACAGAGGTACTTTGTTATATTAACATTTAATAGGGCGATTCAAAAAAACTTTGCAATTGCCATTTAAATAATATGATTTACATTTTTGTTTAGCATAATTATACTCTTTTGCTTGAGAATTTTAAGCTCCAGTGATTAGCTATAAGACATAAATGTGCTATAACTTGTTTTTTGAAATTGTTTAGATAAACTTATTTGTTAGAGAATTATATAATATTTTTCAATTGGTTATGTGACCTGTAGAAAATGATGCTAAAGTAATATTTTATATCGAATTAAAATTTATAAGGAGTTGGAGACATGTCAAATAATAAAGATAAGAAGATGGTTGAAGCAATAACCTCAATGGATGTTGATTTTGCTCAATGGTATACGGATATTGTAAAAAAAGCGGATTTAGTTGACTATTCGAGCGTAAGAGGTTGCATGATTATAAGACCCTATGGCTATGCCCTATGGGAAAACATACAGAAGAATTTAGACGCTAAGTTTAAGGAGACAGGACATGAAAATGTCTATATGCCGATGTTTATTCCTGAAAGCTTACTGCAAAAAGAAAAGGATCATGTTGAAGGCTTTGCACCTGAAGTTGCATGGGTTACCCATGGAGGGCAAGAAGAATTGACGGAGAAGTTGTGTGTTAGACCTACTTCTGAAACTTTATTTTGCGATCATTATTCAAACATAATTCAGTCCTACAGAGATTTACCAAAACTATACAACCAATGGTGTTCTGTTGTAAGATGGGAAAAGACAACACGTCCGTTTTTAAGAACGGTAGAATTTTTATGGCAGGAAGGGCATACAGCTCATGCAACTGCAGAAGAAGCTCAAGAAGAAACTATAAGAATGTTGAATGTGTATGCTGATTTTTGTGAAGAGGTACTAGCAATTCCAGTAATAAAAGGACAAAAGACGGATAAGGAAAAATTTGCAGGGGCAAAGTCAACGTATACCATAGAGAGTTTGATGCACGATGGAAAGGCACTCCAGTCGGGAACTTCACATAATTTTGGGGACGGTTTTGCTGAGGCTTTCGGTATTCAGTATACAGACCAAAACAACCAACTTCAGTATGTTCACCAGACTTCATGGGGAGTATCTACGCGCCTTATTGGTGGAATAATAATGGTACATGGTGATGACAATGGGCTAGTACTTCCACCTAAGATAGCTCCTATTCAAGTAGTTGTAATACCTGTTTCTCAACATAAGGAAGGAGTATTGGAAAAAGCATACGCTATTAGAGATAGTTTAGCAGCAAAAGGTATCAGAGTTAAGATAGATGCTTCGGACAAGATGCCAGGATGGAAATATAGTGAATATGAAATGAAGGGTGTACCTGTGAGACTTGAAATAGGTCCTAAGGATATTGAGAAGAACCAAGCAGTGCTTGTAACAAGAGTTTCAAGAGAAAAATTGTTTATATCTCTAGATGAATTGGAAGTTAAAGTTATAGATACTTTAGAAAAGGTGCAGAAAGAGCTCTATAATAAGGCTCTTGAAATGAGAAACAATAAGACCTATACTGCTGTTAACTTAGAAGAATTTGAAAAGATAATAAAGGAAACACCAGGTTTTATTAAAGCAATGTGGTGTGGTGACCAAAAATGCGAGGATACGATTAAGGAAAAGACAGCTGCAACTGCTCGATGCATACCATTTGAACAGGAAAAAATATCTGATAAATGTGTATGTTGTGGAAAGGAAGCAAAAAATATGCTCTATTGGGGTAAAGCGTATTAATTATTGGTTTCACTGTAGTGTTATTCAAAGAAAATAAGATAGAAACCCATGATTTTTAATGAAATATAGTGTTGGGTTTCTATCTTTTATGTACAATGTTATTTTGTGGCAAGCTCATAGGAATGATCTATCATCCAGTATAATTCCTCTTCAGGGACAGAGCCATCTAGTGTAATTGTATTCCAATCTCGTTTTTTAGGGTCTAATCCAGCCTCAATAGAAGGATATTGATTTCGTAGTGTCTGAGCGACAAAAGGATCGCATTTTACTGAGACAGCTGGTTTTCCTGTTTTGCTGGAAATCATTACAAACATTCTATGATTTACCTTAAGAGCAAGGGGTTCTGGACCAAAAGGATAGTCTTGATAAACATTATCCTTTGACAGGCAATAACTGATTACCTTTTCTACATTCATTTAATACATTCCTCATTTCTATAAATCAATAAAAAATATCTCATTAAAACTTTGCTTAGGTCATTTGAAATAATAATCTAAATAATACTAATTCCAATTAAGCGTTAAGTCAAGGTTTTATAAAAGTAGCAATTGACCAGTTAATTTTGAAAATCACCTTATACAAACCAAACGAGTTTTAAGCTTAAACTAAACGGTTGATTTTGAAACATCTTAGTAATTTATACGTTGTTAGCTTATTGTAAGATGTATTTTTACGCAAAATTAAAATCCTAGAGTAATTATAACATGTAATCAGCTTTGATGCACATTTTTTGTAGAGCTATATCTAAAAAAGCGTATTTGATATTTTTATTTTACATAGCCTTGTATTTAGAGTTGTGAGTTTGTGACTATAAGTGATAGTTAAGCAAAAAACGGGAGGAATACTTTTAATCAAATATAGTTGAAAAATTTTTTAAATACACAAAATTGTGATGGTTTAATAAGTAACATTATAGTTATTTTAGCATAGTATGAATCATAATAAGTATTTTGAAAGAATAAATTGAAGGGATGTGTAGAAATGAATGATAGAATTTTAGGTGGGTTATTTGATAACGATACATTGTTGTGGTTCATAATTTTATTTTTACTACTTTTCTGGTGTAATGGATGTGTTCGTGAAGAATAATACTTAAGGATAAATGCTGAAGGAGCTGCCGTTTAGGCAGCTTTTTTTAAGGAGCATCGCCTTTGATCATTCTGTATATGGAGCACATCATCTTAAAGGACTTAAGTAAATTGCTTGTTCCATTTTTTGTATGGGTTAGTTACTAAGCTGGAGTTTGTATATTTATAGTCATATGTGACTTCTTCACCAATCCATTCCGGTACTGGGAAATTTTCGTTCTCATTTTCTAACTCTATTTCTGCAATAATAAGGCCTTCGTTTTCTCTGTGAAATTCGTCTATCTCCCATACATGCCCTTGGTAATTAAAAATATACCTTGTTTTCTCTATGAAAGGTCTCTCGCAAATACCTTGAAGTATTTCCTGTGCATCTGAGTAAGGAATTTCATATTCAAATTCTTCTCTAGTGAGACCATTTCCCTTATTTTTGATGGTAAGATATCCTTTGTTTCCAACTAATCTCAGCCTAACTGTTCTATTAGGATCACTGTTAAGATAACCCTGCTTGTAAAGTTGTCCAGTACACATTTTCTTAAAGTTGCTGTCTTTTACAAGAAACTTTCGTTCGATTTCTTTTCCCATAAAATCCTCCCTTGCCTTGTTCGATAAGAATGTTATTTTGTGTACTTTTATGAAAACATAAATTATGAGTTTTCACAAGTGTTTAAGTGTGAAAAGATAAATGTTTTAAGTTTTATTTAAGAAAATTATTATATAATGGATATATAATGCACTTTTTTAGTAAGTTGTATCCTAAAATGCTCATAGGCTTATCAAAAAAAGTTTCTTATTATGCTCGCATATATTTATGCGATAAATATAAATATTAAAGAAATAGGGGGATTTATCATGAAAAAAAGATGGTTTCTAACCGCGGCAGTATTATTTGCTTTTCTAGCAAACAGTTTTGTTTTTTCATATGCTACTGTACGTGGTGATTTGAATTACGATGGTGGTGTTGACTCGTTGGACTTTGGTTTGTACAGGATGTACCTGTTGGGAGGTCATCAAATTAGTGACAATACAATTAGTGACTTAAACGCTGACGGCTCATCAAACTCACTTGATTTTGGTCTTTTGAGGAAGTATCTATTAGGTATGATAACTACATTTCCAGCTGATGAAGCACCTATAGTTACGCCTACGCCGAGTAATGATCCTGAAGAAGCTTGGAAAAATAATACTGGTACCATTAATCTTGGAAATACAATTACATATACTGGTACAGGTATATCGGTTAGTGGATCAACAGTAAGGATTACTTCAGGCGGGGATCATGAAGTTACTGGAACCTTGTCAAATGGTATGATATATGTAAACACTAAAGAGAGAGTTAAATTAAGACTCAATGGTGTGAACATAACCAACTCGACGGGACCGGCTATTTATTTTGAGGATGTTGATAAAGGTTTTATCACTTTAGTAGAAGGTACGACTAATACTCTTTCTGACGGATGGTCATACCAAAACACTGAGTTAAAGGCAACACTGTTTAGCAATGACGATCTAGAAATAAAGGGAAAAGGGACTTTGAATATAACAGCTAATTACAACCATGCAATATGCAGCGATGATGATATAATTATTGAAAACGGGACTATTAATGTACTATCAGCAGCAAATGACGGTATTCATACTAATGGATCGATTAAGGTTAAAGGCGGTACATTAAATATTACAGCAACTAAAGATGCACTCCAAACTGAGGATGAAGATATGCTTATTCAAGATGGTAAATTGACCCTTTCAGCAGGAAGTCAGGCTTTTAAATCTGATACAGGAGTAGTAATTAATGGAGGAACTATCACGGTAACAAAATCTAAAGAAGGTGTTGAGGCTCCCAATATAACCATAAATGGCGGAACAATAAACATTAGTTCGACGGATGACTGTTTGAATGCCACTAATGGCACTGGTGGTATGTTTAATGACGACGGAAGCCAATTGATAATTTCGGGAGGAAATATATATCTAGAAGCAAGTACTGGAGATGCTCTTGATAGTAATGGAAAATTAACTATTGAAGGTGGCACTGTTGTTGTACATGGACCTCAATCACAACCTGAGGTGGCTATAGATAGTAACGGTACATTTACGGTTACTGGTGGAACTTTGATAGCCACAGGTCCAAGTGGTCTGATGGCTCAATATCCGACGGGGGCATCTTCGCAATATTCAATAGCTGCTATGTTTTCATCTTCACAACCAGCCAATTCTCCTGTTTGTGTAAAAGATTCAACAGGAAAAGAGCTGATTATTACTAGACCTAAACGTAATTATATTTATGTTGTTTTTTCATCACCAGAACTAAAACAAGGTTCTACATATACCATTTACTCAGGAGGGAATGTGTCAGGTGGTACTGAGGCAAATGGATTGATAACTGGAGGTACATACAACGGTGGAACAGCACTTGCAACAATTACAGTAAATACTTCACCAACAACAACTAGCAACTGGAATGGTGGAGGCGGTTTCCCAGGGGGAGGTTTTCCTGGAGGTGGCTTCCCAGGAGGCGGTTTCCCAGGTTGGGGATGGTAATCAAAAGCTCCCCTACCATTCTAGGGGGTTAGAAAGTGTATTGGTTTAATTAAATAAACTCTTAAACAGCAGAAGATGCAAGTATTACAAAAGAAATGTAAAGGTATAACATGCAGAAAAAGGGGCGTTAGCCCCTTTTTGTTTTCATACAATCACAAACTACTATTAGAGACCAAAAAACAACCTCTAAATGCTAATTGCCTACTTTGAAAGAATAAAAGCATATTTTCCTTCTAACAAAGTAGGCAACCCTATATTAATTAGTCATTAGTACTAATTTGACTAGAGGCTCAAGGCTCGTCACCCCACAGGATAAAACTTGATACAAAAACTGTTACTTTATCCCAACTCACAAAGTCTCTAGCGGTTCCGTTAAAGGAGTAATCATTCAACTGATTGTAGAATTCACTTCCATCTCCAATGGTATTGTCCGGACCAATTCTACACGCAATTTCTATATTACTTCCTGGTTCTAGAGATTCAGTACTGTCAAAACCTATTTCAAGATAATAATCTGCATCATTTTCACTTGAGTTCATTTTAACAAATTTGCCTGTTACATTATCTCTGCCTATATCGGACCAATCACAGTAGAATTTCTGGTGCTTATCCTCGATATCAATAGTATAGTAATACCTAATTCTAATATTTGATAACTTGATTGCAGTATTTCCATTGTTAATGAGCTTAAATCTAGGGTGAATTTCTTTTGCGTTGCTTGCTCTTTCTTCATTATACATACCAAGTTTCATTGATATTACTCCCGTTGGTGTTGCTGTTGGTATAGTCGTTGTTGGTGGCGTTGGTGTTAGTGTTGGTGTTGGTGTAGATTTAGGAGTATAAGTTGGTGTCACTGTCGGTGTAGATATAGGTGTTAGTGTTGCTGTTGGCGTAGATATAGGTGTCTGTGTAGGTGTAGGCGTATGCGTAGGTACAGATGTAGGTGTAGATTTAATAGTTGGAACTGGCGTTGGTTTATCAGTTGGTGTTGGTAGCTGAGACGATGTTATTGTTGGCATAATAGTTGTTATAGGTGTAGGTGTTGAAACAATAGTTGGTGTAGGTGTTTTTTTCACAGGTGTATTTATAGTCACAGAAGTAGTGACGGTCACTTTTGGTTTTGTAGGTTTAGGCGTAGGTGTAGGTGATTTAGTAGCCGTAAACAAAGGTTTTGGAGTTTTAGTAGGTGTAAAAACAGGGAAAGGTTGCTGTGTAGTAACTGTATTAGTAGGTCTCGAAGGTGTAGCTGTTATTGATGGCTTAGGTGAAGGTGTTCTAACTTCTGGTGTAATTGTTCTATAGGAAGTAACAGATGGTCTAGTTACATTAGATGCTGTAGGTGAAGGCGTTGAATCGGATATTAAAGATGGTGTAGCTGTAATAATGGCAACCGAAGTATAAGTCGGTGTAGAAGTAACGGGTGCCCCAGTAACAACCGAAGAAGTCGCTGTAACAGCAGGTGAATTTTCAACTGATTGAGTAGAAGTCGGTTTTTGTGTAGGTTGGGAAGTTGGTTCGGTATTTGGATTCTGAGTGTGAGGCATATCTGTATCATCTAAAAGGGTAACTTTGTTAAGTAAAACTGATACACTTGAGTTTTTAACTTCTTCTATAGTTATATCGATGCCTTCATCTTTAGCTTTACTATATATGTAATATTTCCCCATAGAAATACCTGTTTCCTTTGCTTCCTTTCTATCTTCGGGAGAAATCTCAATGATTTGTGATTCAAATCCTGATTTATCTGCAACTTCTTTTAAGGACGAAATAATGGCTTCTAAATCTTTGCTTTTCGACTCAGATGCTTTTTTAGAGTTGACAGAAGTAGTAACTATGACTTCATTGTTGTCAGAATTTATATAACCAATTTCTTTAGATTTATTCAACAGCAAAGATACAGCATCTACTAGCACTGTGTTTTTAACTTTTACAGCATCTAAAAGAGTCTGTCCTTCACTGTTTAGAGCCTGAGCTTTGAGTACATTCTCGTCCTTATCTATTGTCATTTCAACGCTAGGATTTATATCAATATCAATATAAGCATATTCGTCTACAGGTGATAAAAATCTATATCCAACAAATAGCATTACAAAGATTGCAGCAACCGATGCAGCAGCAGAAGCAAATTTCAAGACTTTTTTATAGTTAAAGAACCATAGACTAGATTCGCATAAATCAAAGGAATTAAAATATACTTTCTGTCCGCGTATCATTCCAGGTTTACGATAAACTTCGATAAAATCAAGTTTGTCTGTCATTACTATAACTCTATTCTTTTTTAACTTAAGTATTATACCTAAATTTGATGAACCATTATTTTGTACTCTGTTCAAAATGTTTCCCTCCAACTTCTGGGATATCCAAAAAATCTCTCAATAGATAAAACCCATTGCCGATAATAAGTGCGGCAGCAATAATAAAGATTCTATTTCGTTCTATAGTTTTTTTATTTATTTTCAATGTTCTGACTAGTTCTGTTTTTTGTATCGTTCCAGATTTTTCAAGCTTACTAAAGCTTTCTTTGTTATCAGCAATAGCCTTTGCAATCTTTAAGCATAGAATTTTTGAATCTTTATGTTTAGGTGCGGTCCGAACAAGATCTTCAAACTTTATTCCAAGTTCATTAAGTTTCTTTTCAAAGCTTTTTGTCTCATCGCTAAATTCAAAAGTATTTAGATCATCATTGATTGCTTTTAAATGAGTCTGTTCAAAGCTATTATTATCATCTTCTTCAAAATATGTAAAAGGAAAAACCTTATTGTGTTTTTTGTTTTGACGAAGATAGTCTGATACTCTCCGTTTAATGACTAAGGAGCAAAACTTAAAAAACATCACTCCTTTACTCTCATCAAAGCAATCGATGGCTTCATTGAAAGCGGATAGACCAATACTGTACTCGTCACTGTTCTCAGTGTCAATGTACTTACCTGTTACGCCGGAGATGGTTTTTAGAATAAAGGGCTTGTATTTGTCGATAAAATCATTTCTTAACAAGTTGTCTCCAGCTTTTATTCTATTAATAGTAAGGATAACATCATTTGTTTGTTCATCATCCTTATGGATATTTCTTTTCCTCTTAGGGAAAAATATATCTGTCAAAAATTTCACCCCTCAAATTTGAAGTACTGCAAAGAAACCTTGTAGTATTGCTAATAGAAGTGTATATTGTTGATTATAGCATATTAAGCAGTACTAAAAAAGAGGAGATAGATAAAATTCCTCATAATATCCTTATGATGTTTAGTTTTTTTTCGTATTTTATTCAAGTATTTATGAAACAAACAATTATGTATTTTACAATGATAAAAGTCTAAAATTCATCATTTTAAGTCGTTTTGCGTACTAGGACGCATAGGTAATTCCACATAGCAGAACTACTAACCTAAACAAACTTTATAACAGTAAAGGGAATCCCTTTGAAAATCCTAGCATAAATTTACACAAATAGGAATTGAATGTGTTCCTATACTTTACAATACAGCATTTATCTAGGTATGTAAAATCCAATATAATAGGATTTTGCTTCCAATTTTGAGTAATATATTATCCCCTTTGTAGATGTTATCCTTAATAAGAATTCGGAAAACGATTGATTTTTTAGGGGGTTGAAATAAATACAGACAGATCATAGAGTAAAGAAGTTAATAAATGTTAACGGATATAAGTTTAATGCAATTTGAGAAACATACCGCGGCAAAGCCGCAAGAATTCAGAACCATAGAATTCAGAATTTAAAACACTCTGACAAATTTACTAACTTCTTCTAAAAGAAGTTTTGAGTCTGAAACGTCACAATATTTAAGATTCTTTGTAAGAATTAGATAATATCTGCATTCTTCAAGAATTTCTTATAAAGTGTTTTATAATGCCTAAGTTATAATACCTCCAGCATAATACTTTAGTAAGCAGACAAACTTTTTTGAGAAGAATTGCATATATCTTGTTAATGTTATTTCATCTATGATATTATAGAATTACTAAGAAGGATATTTTAGTTAATTGCTAATAGCCTCTATTTGCATTGTGGACATTGGGGATTATAACAACTTGTCAATTAGTGTTTCGAAAAAGTGGTTTTATTAGCTTGTAAATATATATACTAACGAATTTTTTTTAAAGCTCCTTACAGAGAAAACGGTACATATTATATTAAAGAACTGATTGTGTTATAAATAGCAAAATCCCATAATAGTAGATGCACCTGATATTTCAATGATTGAAGCTCTTATAATTGCGACCAAAATTGGTAGTATATAAGAGGTTAAATAAGATAAATAATATGCGAAAGGGGAAGGTATAGTGAAGAGGAGACACAAAATGAAAACATCAAGGGCGGGCATAATATTTTTAGTTTTAATTTCATTGATAACATCAACTGTAGCCATCAATGTCAAGAGTGTATCTGCTGCAGCAAAGTTTCCGTACAATGCAATATACAAGTATGGATTGAGTTCTGTGGTTGACAACCAAGATGAGGCAAATGCTTTAGTTTTAAGAGAGTGGGAAGCATGGAAGGGAAGACACATTACATCAAGTGGTGCAGGTGGCTTTAAGAGGGTTCAGAGAGACAGTTCCACAGACTATGATACAGTATCTGAAGGACTCGGTTATGGTATGCTTCTTGCGGTTTACTTCAATGAACAATCACTATTTGACGATCTTTATCGTTATGTAAAGCTTCATTTCAATTCTAGAGGACTTATGTCTTGGCATATTAGTGCTAATGGTAGTTTGGCACCGGGTGACGGTAAAGTAAACTGTGCTACCGATGCAGATGAAGATATTGCGGTATCTTTGATTTTTGCCCATAAGCAGTGGGGATCAAATGGCTCAATTAATTACAGCAACGAAGCTAAAACTTTAATAAGCAATTTGGAAAGGCATTGTTTGGATGGCGATATACTCAAGCCCGGCGATACTTGGGGTGGTTGGAGTACTGTAAATCCTTCCTATTTTGCACCAGCATGGTATAAGATATTTGCACAGTTTACGGGTAATACAAAGTGGTATAGTGTAGCGGACAAGTGTTACGAGATAATAGATAGTGTAAATAGAAAAAATGGCGGAACAGGACTGGTTCCTGATTGGTGTACAGGAGATGGTTCTCCTGCTTCAGGTCAAGGATACAACTACAGCTACGATGCTACAAGATATCCTTGGAGAACGGTATTGGACTATTTATGGTTTGGAGATGAGAGAGCGAAAACGAATTGTGACCTTATTAATAAGTTTTTTATTAAGGTTGGACCATCAAATATACAAGGTGAATACTCCATAAACGGAAATCAAATAGGTTCTGCCCATAACAGTTCCTTTGTGGCTCCGATAGCAGCTAGTGCTCTTACAGGATATGATATTAATTTTGCAAAAGCTATGCATGAAGAAAACGTAAAGGTAATAGAACCTGATGCTTACTGCTATTATGGAGGAAGCTTAAAAATGATTACTTTATTGTACACAACAGGTAATTTCCCAAATCTTTATGAAGAAGTAGTGTCTGCAACACCTACACCTGTGATTCCGACGCCAACCCCTACAAAGGGAGTGTCAGTGGTTTTAGGAGATGTAAATGCTGATGGAGATGTAAACTCTTTGGATTTTGGATATATGAGAATGAAATTGCTTGGGGAAATTGACAGATTTCCATATGTATATGGTGATGCAGCTGCTGATATGAACCAAGATGGAGCGTTTGATTCGTTAGATTTTGGATATATGAGAATGAAATTATTAGGTATGATATAATTATATCGAAATCTTTTGAGTTCAATGTAGTTATAATGTTTACAAGAAACAGATTTTTTGAGGAATTATATTAAAGTGCAAGTTTTGAAGTTAGGAGTTAGAAGAGATAAGTCATCGCTTGCGGTATCTTATTCCTTCTAACTCTATTTGTTTTTTGTATTTGATGGGGTGATTCTTTGAAGCCTGTAAGCAATAATGATTAAAAAATAAGTAAATTAAGCATTAAACGCATGGACTAAAAAAGAGCATACAACTCGAACTATTATAAATATAGAGAATAATTATATACAATTTAGGCTTGTATTTTTTATTTAAGGGTGATTCAAGAAAATTTGACTTCGCTCATGAATTTTCTTGTTCGCTAGGGAACCCTATGGTGCCCTTCGGCTCCCTTCGGCGGATGCTTCGCATCTACTCCATAAAAATAACTGATCAATTGCTTTTTCAAAGAATTTTCTATGAGGTAATTTAGGACATAAATATTGTAGAGTTATTCTTTGAAATTGCCAAAAATATAAATAATTTGAGGGAGGTTTTGTTAATGAGAAAACCGATAGCATTTATTACGGTGTTATCACTAATGGCAGCTTTTCTTGTACCGTTTTCTTCAGTTTCAGCAGCATCCTATAACTATGGAGAGGCTCTTCAGAAAGGAATAATTTTTTATGAAATGCAAAGGTCTGGGGCTCTGCCTGAAAATAACAGGGTTAACTGGCGTGGGGATTCAGCATTAGAAGATGGATCAGATGCAGGGTTGGATTTGACAGGCGGATGGTATGATGCTGGAGATAATGCCAAATTTAATCTTCCAATGGCATATTCAGCTACAATGCTTGGTTGGAGTGTTTATGAGAACCGTGATGCCTACAAAAAGAGTGGTCAGCTCGATTACATACTTGATAACATCAAATGGGCAACCGATTATTTTATTAAGTGTCACCCAAGTCCAAATGTATATTACTATCAGGTTGCTGATGGTGCCCTTGATCACGCTTGGTGGGGACCTCCAGAAGTTATGCAGATGGAAAGACCTTCGTTTAAGGTGACTACTGCAAGTCCTGGTTCTACAGTTGTTGGAGAAACAGCAGCAGCATTGGCTGTAGCTTCAATTATATTTAAAGATACAGATCCTAGTTATGCTGCAACATGTCTTCAACATGCAAAAGAATTATTTACTTTTGCAGATACAACTAGGAGTGATGAAGGATATGTAGCTGCAAACGGTTATTATTCCTCATTCAGTGGTTTTTACGATGAACTTACATGGGCTGCAGCATGGTTATATCTTGCAACAGAAGATACAGCATACCTTGACAAGGCTGCTTCATACGAAAATAATTGGGAAGTGGAAAATGGTACAACCATAATTAAATATGCATGGGGGCATTGTTGGGACAATAAGTTATTTGGTGCTTTCTTGCTTCTTGCAAGAGCTACCGGTGATTCGTTATATAAGCAGGGTATAGAAAATAATTTAGACTGGTGGACTACAGGTTACAACGGTAATCGTGTAGCATATTCTCCTAAGGGACTTGCGGTTTGTGACGTGTGGGGTACCTTAAGATACGCAACTACGGCAGCATTTTTAGCAGATGTTTATGCTGACTGGTCAGGATGTAGTTCTACCAAAGCAAAGACTTATAAGGAATTTGCAAAAAGCCAGATAGATTATGCCCTTGGAAGTACTGGTAGAAGTTATGTAGTGGGTTTTGGAACAAACTCTCCTAAGTATCCACACCACAGAAGTGCTCACGGTGGATGGGAAGCAATGATGACTACTCCTGATGAGCATAGACATATACTTTACGGAGCACTAGTTGGGGGACCAAGTGTAAGCGATACTTATAGTGATTCAATTGGCGATTTTCAGGCGAATGAAGTTGCTTGTGACTATAACGCAGGATTTGTAGGAATACTTGCTAGAATGTACGATCAATATGGTGGCACACCTATACCTAATTTTAATGCGATTGAGCCAGTGGGTGAGGAATTTGCTATTTTTGGTGCTATGAACGCCTCAGGACCAACTTTTACTAATATGAAGGTTACTTTAGCAAATATGACAGGATGGCCGCCAAGAGCAAGTGATACACTCTCGTTTAGATACTTTATTGATATATCTGAAGTTATTGGAGCAGGATTTAAAGCAAGTGATATTACTGTTTCAGCAAATTCTACAAATGGCGG
Organism: Clostridiaceae bacterium; assembly: GCA_012519925.1. Lineage (GTDB taxonomy): Bacteria > Bacillota > Clostridia > Acetivibrionales > Acetivibrionaceae > Acetivibrio. Next base: position 9,680 of record JAAYPF010000057.1, on the reverse strand, counting down.
GAAGGTATCACCAAAACTTATTGAGTGGGATGCCTCAAAGAATATTTACTATGTAGAGGTTGATTATACCGGAACTAATATTTTCCCTGGCGGAATAAATGATTACAAGAGGGATGTTTACTTTACGCTAAATGCACCAAACGGATTTACAGCTTGGGACAACACAAACGATTTCTCCTTTAAGGGATTGGATAAGGCTTCACCACAAACTGGTGAGAAAACTGAATATATACCTATTTACGACAATGGTGTGAAAATATATGGTAAAGAACCTGGAGAGCCTGCTGTAACTCCAACTAAGACAGCGACTCCAACTTCAACTTCAACTTCAACTTCAACTCCAACTCCAACAGCAAAACCTACTCCAACTAATGTATTAAAGGGCGATATTGATGGCAATGGAAGCTTTGATTCGTTAGATTTTGGGCGTTTGAGATTGCATTTATTAGGCTCAAAAGCTTTAACTGAAGAGCAACTTGTAATTGCTGATGTGGATAACAATCAAGAGGTTGATTCACTAGACTTCGCATTGATGAGACTGGTATTGCTTGGAATGAGATCTGGTTTTTAAGAATAGTAAAAAGTAAGCTAAAACTAAAGCATTAACATGTTTTGGTGTTAAATGATACAACCATTTAACTTGATAGTATAGGAATTTGCATTTTGAAAGTTCGCCCGAAGGGTGCTAAGTTCATAGTATAGGAATTTGCATTTTGAAAGTTCGTTCTAAGGGTGCTAAGTTCAGTAAAAGATTGAAAGCAAAGGGTATCCAAACCCTTTGCTTTTTTATGTTTCGTAAAACATCTACAAGTTTTTAACGGGACGTAACTCCCTTTTTATGAAATATCCAACCTTGTGTTATCACAAAATCAACTTATTTACCAAATCTAGAGAAAAGGCTAAGCAATCCATCAAAAAGCCGTTTGATAAAGCCTGATTTTTCGACACTTTCTGCGGTAGATATATTACTAGTTGCTAATGTTTTGTCGTCTAGTTTGACCTCGAATTTTCCTGCAGAAACACCAATAGCAACTGGAGCATTAAGGGAGGATGTGCTTTTTACTACTGCTGTTTGAATATCATTTTCTCTAGTTATTGGAATAATTATTTTTATATCTTGGTCTAGCTTAAGCGGAACAGAATTTTTTTTACCCTTACTTACACTTATATTATCCACGATTTCTCCAGCGTTTTTATACTCAAGGACTTTGAAATTCTTAAAGCCATAAGTTAGCAACTCTTGAGAAGCGGTTTTTCGTTCACTTTCGCTTTTAGTATTTAATACTACAGCTATCAATCTAATATCGTCTTGTAGTGCAGTAGCGGCTAAGCAATATCCCGCTTCTTCCGTCCACCCTGTCTTTAAACCGTCAGCTCCATCATAAACACCGAGGAGTGGATTTCTATTAAATTGGCGGATATTGTTGAATGTAAATTCTGTTGTTGACTCTATTTCCAGTATTTCAGGATAGTTTTGTATTAGATAAAGGGATAAAGTGGCTATATCTTTTGCGGATAAAGTGTGTCCTTCTTCGGGTAATCCAGTTGAGTTTTTAAATGTAGTGTTTGTCATTCTAAGTTCTTTTGCACGCTGGTTCATAACTGCTACAAATGCTCTTTCGCTTCCTGAAAGGTATTCAGCTAATGCAACACAACCATCATTGGCAGAAACTATAGAAATACCCTTAATAATATCCCTGTAAGAAACTTTGCTTCCAACCTCAAGGAACATTTTTGAGCCTTCCATTCTCCAAGCATTTTCTGAAATACTTACAAGATCGTCCCAATTTGCATTGCCCTTACTAATTGCTTCAAATCCAAGTAGCAAGGTCATTACTTTGGTAATGCTAGCAGGAGGCAGGGCAACTTCGGAGTTTTTCTCATATAGAACTTGCCCTGTTGATGCTTCGATTAAAATAGCAGACTCTGCTAAGGATTCGAATTGAGCATATATGTTTAATGGAAGCATGGTTGTAAAAAGAGAAACTAAAAGAAATAGTGCAATCAGTTTCATTTTTTTTGACCTCAATATACGACACTCCTCTACTATATAATTTCTCTAATAAACTATTTAGGTATCATAAATAATGTTATCATTTTGGTGTTTTTTAAACAAATGTAATATTTTCATGTAGGCGTTTGTCGAAGAAAGTTAAGGAATGTAGGGAAAATTTACAATTTGAATATAGCACTCTCGAGTGCTGTAGATATTTCCCGGGAAATGTAGAATAAAAGTAATTGCTTTTATCGCATGAAAGGTTTTTTAATGGATGTGGTACAAAACACTTGTATTATTCATATGATATAGTGCCCAAAAATATATAAAGACAGGTGATGCATTGTGGAACAATACCAACTATATAGGACTCAAAAACTTCAATTAGGCATGAAGGCTCCAGAGTTTAGTGCACAAACGACCTTTGGGAATATAAAACTTTCAGATTTTGCAGGGAAATGGATTGTCTTTTTCTCTCATCCTGGCGATTTTACACCCGTGTGTACGACTGAGTTCATTGCATTCGCACAGTTGGCACCTTATTTTACTCAGAGAAATGTTCAGCTCCTAGGCTTAAGTATCGACAGCAATCCTTCTCATCTTGCATGGGTATACAATATTTACCAGAATACAGGAATAACTATTCCGTTTCCTATTGTTGCAGATAGGGATGGTTCAATAGCAAGGAGCTATGGTATGATCGCAGCAGAGGTTAGTGATACAGAGACTATAAGAAGTGTCTTCATAATAGATGATAAGCAAGTAATAAGGGCAATACTTGATTATCCACTTACAAATGGTCGAAACATACCTGAAATACTAAGGCTCATAGATGCATTGCAGACAACGGATAGAGAAAAAGTTGTAACACCTGCAAATTGGTATCCGGGTCAACCAGTGCTGGTGCCACCTCCAAAAACTTACTGTGAATTGTTAGAAAGAATAAAATGTCCTAAGGGATTACAATGTATGGATTGGTATTTGTGTTATAAAAAACAGTAATAATAATAATTAGTATGAGTTTATTGGCTATATTATTGGCAATACGACGAGTGGTTTTACATATCTAGATTAAGTTTTTGAGTAAAGGTTTTTCAGGATACTCCCTATCCATAGTATTTATTTCATAACCTGCTCCACGATGAGTAATAATGACAACATTTGAGCCGATAGACTCTAATTTTTTTCTCAAAAAAGAGATATATACCTCAACATGATTTGAACCAGCACTAGAGTCATAACCCCAAAGCTTTTCTATAATCCTTTCTTTAGGAGAAATAATACCTTTTCTTCTTATAAGAAAATCTAGCAGCTCGTATTCACGACAGGTAAGAGAGACTTCTCCTATCTCGGTTGATAGCTTAAGGGTGTCTATATTTAATTCAATATCACCATAAGTTAATATATTGTCTGACAAAAATTCTCCTCTACGCCTTCCTAATGCACGAATACGTGCTAATAGCTCATCGAAAGAAAATGGCTTTACAAGATAATCATCTGCACCACTATCGAGACCCGTAACCTTTGAGAATGAATCATCTCGTGCACTTAATAAAACTATAGGTACCGAAACTTTATTCTTCCTAAGCTTTTGCAGCACAGTAATACCATCCATAATTGGGAGTGTATCATCTAACAGAATAATATCGTATATGCCTGTTTGACCAAAATCCAAACCATCATCACCATTATGTACACAGGTCACAGAATAACTGCTTTTCTTTAAAACTCTACTCAAAGCTTTTGATAAATAAGGATCATTTTCCACTACAAGTATACGCATAAATTTTCCTCCAATTGAAATTTTAAACTTTTTATGATAAAATGACGCTAAGGTTTTTACTTACACTATAGAATTTCGAGGGTTGTTTTTTTTTATAGCGGTAAATTGTTAAAAAATAAAAATGAATAGAAGTTTTAATAAGAAGATTATGAGGATTAGATCAAGAAAGAGTGTATTTGAATTAAGTGGATACTAAAATTTGCTAGCATTTATATGTTGCTTTAGTTAGTTCTTATAAGTTAATATTATTGTAACAGCTAGAGTTCTTAAGGTTATTTTAAGGTTGTTATAGTATAATAATTGTTGAAAAATTTAATATGCTTAGTTTCATATGCTCCAATATATAATATACTTATTTTATCTATAATATGTAGTACTCGATATTTTTCATTTTTAATAGCAAATTTGAAGTGGTTTTTGATCAAAGGTTCTACATGTTTCTCAAAAAGTTCTTTATATGCCTTGTTTTTTCTTAAAGTATAGGTAATTATAAAAATCCTATTTTTGTTAACTCCTATACAGAGTTTTGAAAAGGGGGATTTCCTTTTCTCGGTTTAAGAAGGGTGCTTAAGCTATTTTTTTCGCTGTGCGGAACTGTTTGCCATGTGTCCTACAATGTGAAGCATTTGCTGAAGAAAGTATAGGGTTACATAACGAACAAGAAAGTTGTGAGTGTAGAGAATCTTATTGAGATATCATGTATATCTATATTATGAACCCAAATTATCTATATATAATTGAGTTCAATATAGGATTTATATAACCTAATTGATCAATTTTTCTTGCTTATAACACATTTTGGTATTAATTAAAAATTTTACATATATATTAAAATTTTAGAGGGGGAAAAAATGAAAAAAGTATTAGTGTGTTTTTTAGCTGCTATTATGTTGATGCTCATAATTGCACCAAATGAAGTTTTTCAAATATGTGCACAGACCCGTACGTTGTACATCAATGAAGTTATGGCGGCAAATTCGAAAACGATTAGAGACGGAGATATAGAAGACAAAAATGAGGGGGCAAATGGAGGAGAATATTCTGATTGGATTGAGATATATAATTCAAGTGAGCAGCCCGTTGACTTGACAGCCTATACTTTGTCTGACTCTGGTGCAACTTGGGTATTCCCTCAATGTACTATTCAACCAAAAGGATATCTGCTTGTTTGGGCATCGGACAAAAATAAGGTATCTAAAGATGGACAGCTTCATACAAATTTTAAACTAAGTGCTTCAGGAGAAGAAATTATTTTAAGATCACCTAACGGTGATATTGTTGACTCTATTAAGTATGAGAGCCTTTTAGATGATCAGTCATATGGACGTAAATACGATGGTAGTCAACAGTTTGAAGTGTTCACAAAAGCCACGGCTTTAGAGGATAATGCTAAAGGAGCTGTGTTAGTTAGAGAACCTATATTGTCGAAAAGTGGGGGATTTTACACCGAAGCTTTTGACTTAATAATTACTTCACAGGATTCTGAAGCTAAAATCTATTATACTACTGATGGTTCAGATCCTATACCTGAGGCTTCCGGAACCTTTCAATATACTGGCAGTATAAAAATTAAGAGCAGGGCAGGGGATGCTAACGTATTGTCAATGGTTCGGAATATATCCACGGATAGCTGGAATTCATGGAAAGAACCGAAGGGAGAGGTCTTTAAAGGTACTACATTAAAAACTGTTGCTATTAAGGATGATGGTTCAAAGAGTAAAGTAATAACACATACATATTTTGTTGATTCGGAAATGGACACAAGATATACTTTGCCGGTTATTTCTATTGTTACTGATTTTGATAACTTGTTTGATTCTAAAATTGGAATTTACACAGAAAATTCGCTGAAAACAGGAGAAGAGTGGGAGAGACCTGCACATGTTGAGTTTTTTGAATCTAATGGGGAACTTGGATTTTCACAAAATATAGGTTTAAGAATACACGGAGGATATTCAAGAAAGTTTCCTCAAAAGTCATTTAGGATATATGCCGATGGTCAATATGGTGATTTAGGTGAATTTAAGTACGAGATATTTCCAGGGCTTACCAAGAACGGAAACGGAAAAAAAATGAAAAGCTTTGAGCGTTTAATTTTAAGAAATACAGGTAATGATTGGAATTCTGCTTATATGAGAGATGAATTAATGCAGAGCTTGATATCTCATGTAAATATACTTGATACACAGGCTCAGAGACCGGCAATTTTATTTCTAAACGGTGAGTACTGGGGCGTGTATTATATTCGTGAGCGCTATGATAAAGAGTACTTAGAGGATCATTATAATCTTGATGACGATAAAGTTGCTATAATCGAGCCTAAACAAATAAGTCCAGCACAACATATGTCCTTTGATATTCAACAAGGTACTTCAGAAGATGCAGATGCATATACTAACGAGGTAATTAATTATCTAAAAGAGAATTCTATTTCTCAATCTAGTACATATGAGTATATCAAGACCAAAATTGATATAGACAATTATATTATTTATAATGTTGCAGAAATTTTCTTTGGTAATACTGATTGGCCCGCAAATAATGTAGTGATTTGGAAATATAGAACTGATGATGGAAAGTATAATCCAGATGCTCCTTATGGTCTAGATGGCAGATGGAGATGGATGTTAAAAGACACGGATTTTGGTTTTGGACTTTACAATAAATCTGTCAATCATGATACACTAAAGTATGCTGTAGGTGATAGAGTAGAAGGAACTAGTAATCCAGAGTGGTCTACTTTCCTATTAAAGACTTTGCTTCAGAATGATGAGTTTAGAAACAAGTTTATAAACTGTTTTGCAGATCAATTAAATACTGCCTTTATCCCAGAACGCGTACTTGAGGTAATAAATGAGTTTGAGGCTATTTTAACTCCTGAAATGCAAGAACATACTGAACGTTGGCCCTATTTTAAATGGAGCCAGAATGTTAAAGCAATTAAGAATTATGCGATGAATCGCCCTTCAAATATTGTTCAATTCATAAAGAACAAGTTTGCTAGTAATGGTGTTACAGGCACAGCTAACATAACCTTGAACACTGATACGACAAGGGGTTATTTAAAAATAAACACAATAGATATAAAAGCTTCTACACCAGGTATTAAGAATCCAGATTCATGGACGGGTTTGTATTTTACAGGCGTACCCGTTACTATAAGTGCGGTAGCAAAAGAAGGTTATGTGTTTGACCACTGGGAAGGTGTAGTAGGGAGTTCGGAGACGGTGACGTTTAATCATACAGATAACATAAATATAACAGCTGTTTTCAAAAAGGATGGGATACCAGAGTTAACACCAACACCAACACAGACACCAACATCGACATCAACACCAACACCAACACCAACACCAACACAGACATCGACACCAACACCAACACCAACACCAACACCAACATCAACACCGACATCATTACCAACACCAACAGCTTCGCCGCAAGGTGTTATTCTTGGCGATGTTAATAGCGATGGCTTCTTTAATTCGTTGGATTTTGGGTTGCTCAGAATGTACTTATTAGGAATTAAGGGCGAAAATGAAATAATTATGTCAGCCGGTGATGTTGATGCAAATGGAGATATTGATTCAATAGACTTTGCATATTTTAGGCTGCGTTTGATAGGGGTAATCAACAAGTTCCCAGCAGAATGATTTGTTATTCCATATATCAACATATATGAGCAATATAATTTAACATTGGAATCGAGGTGGTTAAAAATTGCTTGCGTGTAAATGACGAATTACCTTTATGTAATATTAACATTAAGGAATTTAAGATTTGTTTAAGGTTCTTAATGTAGAATAGAATTGTAGGGAGGAGGTAAACCATTGGCTATTGAGGTTTTTAACAGGTATGAAATTAAATATATGATGGATAGTGAGACATGCCATAAAGTTCAGCAACGGCTTGTTGAGTATATGGAATTAGATGAATACAACAAGAATCATCCATTTTATACGATATGCAACATATATTATGATACATCAGATAACCACCTCATAAGACATTCATTGTCTAAGCCGAAATACAAAGAAAAGCTAAGACTACGTGGTTATGGTGTACCTAATATTGAGGATAAGGTTTACTTAGAGATAAAGAAAAAAGTAAACGGTCTTGTGAATAAGAGAAGAACAAAATTAGTATTAAATGAGGCTTATGATTTTGCTGCTACAGGAGATAAGCCAAGTTTAAAGACCTATATGAACAAACAAGTTTTGAACGAAATTGATTATATAATAAAACTATATAATCCTATTCCTAAATTGTACTTAGCTTATGACAGAAAAGCGTTTTTTGGTATAAACAACAGGGATTTAAGGGTGACCTTTGATACAAATATTCGTTCTAGAAGAGAAGATTTGAGACTTGAAGCGGGAGACCACGGACGCAAATTATTGCCTAATGATGATTTGTGGTTAATGGAGGTTAAGGCAGAGAAAACCATTCCTATATGGCTTTCAAGATTATTGAGTGAGTTTAAACTTTTTAAGACAAGTTTCTCCAAATACGGAACAGAATATAAAACAATGATTAAAGAGAATTTACTAGAGGGAGGAAGCAATAAATGGGATGGTCAATATTCAATACAACAGCAGAGTCATTACAGTTATCTTTCGGCAATGCGTCGTTAACGATTATAACTGCTTTTATATTAGGAATAATTATTAGCTTAACTTATATTAAGACCTATGCTAAGGGGTATTATTCACAAAGTTTTGTTCTTACGTTGATTATGATGCCTTGTGTTGTAGCTGTTATAATTCTTTTAATAGGTACTAATATAGCAAGTGCTTTTGGACTTTCGGGAGCTTTTTCGATAATCCGCTTTAGGAGTGCACCAGGAGATCCTAAAGATATTTCTTATGTACTCTTTTGTATGGGTGCAGGCTTGGCTTGTGGAGTCGGTGTATATGGATATGCATTGTTTTTTACAATAGTCCTTTGTGCTCTTATGTATCTTTTATGCAAAGTCAATTTTGGTGCAAAGAAAAGCACTGATAAGTTACTAAAAGTTATTATTCCAGAGGACTTAGATTATCAAGGTGTATTTGATGACATCTTTGACACTTATACATATCGACATGAATTAAAGAAAGTTAAAACAACAGATCTTGGTACTTTATATGAACTTGTGTATTTAGTTAGTATGAAAATGAATGTAAAGGAAAAAGATTTCCTAGATGAATTAAGGTGTAGGAACGGTAATTTGAACATTGTATTAACAATGAATGCTGATCCAGCCGAACAGTAGAATAGTATGTAAAATAAAGAGGGGACCACTTGGTCCCCTCCCTTATATTTTTATTTAGTGTTCATCTACAAAAACCTTTGCATTTGAGGTCACGGGAGTCACATTACAGCTTAAAGTCTCTGAATCTATTTCTATTTTGTATCCAATATAGTTACCTCCTTTAGTGGTGTTCCAAAAAGGTAAATAATTTGAGGCTGATGGAGTCGAAGAGGATTTTGGATTCAGAATGGGATATATTTCTTTTTCGCTCCCATCGATATCACATATGATGGTGTTTTGAAGTGCATATATTAACTCTTCGGAGTCTTTACCGTTCATTGAGTGATTGCTACCATCATACTTTAAATGTTGTAGTTTGTAATCATTACTTTGGATCATGTAAGAAAGGACGGCTTTTTCAATTAACAGTGCCTGTTGTTCATCAGATTTTTTTCTAGAATTATTTATAACTCCAGTAAACATACTAAACGCAATAACCGAGATTACACCTAAAATTGCTATGACAATAAGCAATTCTATAAGTGCGTTTGTCAACAAAAATTTGACCCCTTCGCTAATTAATTTTTGACCCCTTTGTGCTAATGAAAATTTGACCCCCCTGACTACATATTATGGGTAAAATTCTCATAAAGGTTTTAATCCCGCAG
>JAAYPF010000011.1 GCA_012519925.1 Clostridiaceae bacterium | reverse complement strand
CTGCCGGTGCCCACGCATAGGGGTCATCTTTGTCAAAGTAGCTGTCTGTTGCACCTAAATCGTTTTTTGCAGTTCTTTTCCATATAGCATATGAGTTGTGTCCGTAGTCGGGGTCTACTATGGGGATGTTGACGTTTAAGGTATCGCCGATAATCTTAGAAAAATTTATATTGTCTTTTGTATAAAAATGTAGTTTGGGCTTTGCTTTGAAAAATAGTTTGTTTTCTTTAATTTCAATAATTGGTCTATCATAGAATAGTTTTGCAATTGGTATATTGCTATTAGTTTTTTGTGTAGTTAGTATAGATGAGCAATAGATTTTTATCTTTTTATTGTTTATCAACTTATTATAAAGATTCTGATCTAAAGGGATTTCAAAGGTAATTTCCTCATTAATTGCTTCTTCTAATTTATGCTCATTTCCTAATTCGTCTCCAAAGATTTCATCCCTAATTTGTATGCCTTTGTAACTCCAATACTTTCCACTATGGTGCCACAGTTCAATGGTATTGTTTTTAGATTCTAAGTCTCCGATTTTTATAGATAAAGGCTCAGAATCAACGCCGGCTAATAAAATTTCAATGTTTTGATCTTCAGCAGTAACTATTCTTTGAAAGAAGAAACTAAAACTAATACAGCAAATAAGAATAGAAATAAGTGCATAAAAGAGCTTTTTCATTTTACACCTCCACAAGGTTATTTCCATTGAAACATTCTTGCAAAATCAAAATGGTTTGTATATTCTTCATAAGGGAACAAATGAGAATCTTCCGGGACAAATTCTACTCTTTTTTTGCTTCCGTCTGGATAATAAAGAATATCCAACAAACCGGTGTTATCCATTTCAACGTGGTTTATTGATATTAGCATCTTAAAGCTCTTAATAATATTTTTGTTGCTAATATAAGTAACTTCTTTCTTGAAGGAGCCTTCTCTAGGTATTTGGCAACCTGGTACACGAGTTACTGGACCATATTCTATTATTGGACCATCTTTAGTGTATATCGATATAGCTAAGCTCCACTCATAACCCTCTGGAATCTCAGGATAATCGCACTTGATATAATACTTGCCATCTTCCTTAATAAACGATAATTGATTAGCTAACTTTAATAAAAACTCTTTAGATTTCTCAACGGTTATCCTTTCATACTCATCCACATCGGTAACATTGTTGAACGCAATTCCATCATAGTAGGTAACAGTTCCTGCCTGAGGTGTTGGAAGTGGAGCAGGGGAGACATTGGCATCAAATTTAATGTACACTGATTTTGTAGCTTGATCCCAAACAACACTAGCACCTAAAGCTTCACTCACAAAGCGTATTGGTACAAAAGTTCTTGAATCCTGTAGTAGTGCTACTGTATCCATTTGATAGCTCTCATTATTTATCTCATATTTTTTCAAACCAATAGTCAGAACAACATTCCTGCTATTTAAAGCTACTGTAACTTTTTGTGTATCACCCTTCCAATCAACTTTTGCGCCTAAAGCTTCACTAACAAACCTAACGGGTACTTGGGTTCTCCCATTTGCATCTATAAAAGGTTGAGCGTCGGGGAAGCTTACTTTGTCACCATTAACTACCACTCTAAGAGGTATTTCTGCTACTCCAACAGTTGAATTTAGAGTTGTAATTGCAAAAACCATAGTTAAAATCATCATCATTTTTTTAAGCATAAATCTTTCCTCCCAAAAGTTTGTGTTATTTATATGAATGGTTATTGATAATAATTATTGTATGACAAAGCAGAATATTTAAGATGTTTCAATTTTTTATCGGCATATTGGTTAAGTTTGTTAAGGAAAACTTTGTAATATGTCATTATTATAACCTATTTGGAAATTTCAAAATAGGCGTTTAGATTAATTTTTAACTATTTGATTATTTTTTTGAGAGTATGATATAATTTATAATAATTGTTGGGGATTATTGGAGGATAAGCGGATGAAAATAAAAAGTTTAGATCTTGAAGAATTTGCAGTATTCCATGACTTAAAGCTAGAATTATCACCAAACATAAATATTATTACAGGGTTTAATGGTGTGGGCAAAACTATTATCCTCAAAGTTTTATATAGTTTAGTCAAAACAATTGAAGACATAAATAATGAGCTGACTAACCCTAAAGTAGGTAGAGTATCTGTTGAAAAAAGTAAAGAAATGTTAGCTTCAAAGATAATAGGTGTGT
>JAAYPF010000056.1 GCA_012519925.1 Clostridiaceae bacterium | reverse complement strand
TGGGCTATTTGTCACAATGTTTTTCTAGTATGCCAACACAAATAACAGTATAAAAACAACACATTAACAATACCCATACCCCTGGCTTATTAGTCAGGGGTATTTTTATGGGAGCAATCCCTACCTCTTCCCCTTTCCAATCCCCCTGGTCGGCATTTGACCAGGGGGATATAAAGGATTTTGGGGACTGTTGTAGAATATAGAAGTAGGTATATTACGCCTTGGAGTAAGGGCGGTAAAAGAGATAGAGAGGACAGAGGAATAACTATGAACAAGCGGGAAATGCTCGCCTTTTTTAGGACATATCAACTAAAAAAATTGAAAACATTTTTAAAGAAAGTAAGTATTCTTTAGCAATTAACGAAGTATTAGACGATCTATTTCCTGATACACAGGATAAAAAGAAGAAAGGAGGTATTGGCGGTGGTGATGTTAAACTTTCAGGTGCTTTAGGTATATGGTTTGGCTTTCCTAACATAATGTATGTTTTGCTGATAGGCTCCATCTTGGCCTTCATCTATGGCTCATATAATTTAATTAGAAAAGGCAAGTGGAAAAAGAAGATGCAACCGTTTTTTACTAGCGTAATGATTAAGTTATTATACGACAGGGCAGGGAAAATCTATACTGAAAAGCTACCCGAAGAAGGAATAGCAGAAGATGGAGTGCCATTTGGCACTTTTCTTATTATAGGGGGATGGATATATTTTATATCCCAAATTATTTAAGGAGGAAATAAAATGTTAGAAAAAATGCTTTATTTTGATGAAATGCTTACACCAAAGGTCATTCAGGTTGTATATTGGGTTACAAGTGTCTTGATTATCCTAGGTGGGCTAGGAACTATTGTGTCGGGTATAACTAGTAGCTATGGCGGTGGTTTTCAAGTTTTCATGGGATTATTAACTATAACTCTTGGCCCAGTTGCTAATCGTATTTGGTGCGAGATTTTAATAGTTATTTTTAAAATTCATGAAAGTTTACAAAGAATCAGCAGACCAAGCTAAGTTAATAGCTAGTCAGGTATATGAACAAATTAACGATAATGAGTACGGCTTGCAAAATCTAAGCAATAAAATCAATAATCTTAAATTTGAAATATCACCTAGAATAACTAAAACATCTGCTCCAAACAATGCAACTGCCACACTAGGAAATAGCATAAACATCATAATAGACGCAGAAGATGCTACTCTGTATCGTGTTAAAGCTAATGATCTTCCTACCGATATTGATGAATGGTCGGAAGAAAATATCGTTTCGGTAGAAGGGTTAATATCAGGTGCAAATACTATACATGTGCAAGCTACTAATGATAGTGGCAAGATAACTAACAGTAGAATAACTATTTTTAAGATATAAAAATAGTGCTTTACCATGGAATACCAAAAGCAGATTATAGGACTTATATTTTCTAAAAAGACAGCAGGAGTTTACCTACTGTCTTTCCTTTTATGGAGGTGTTTCCAATAAAAAGATTTATTATTATTACTTTAATTATTTCCCTTGTTACTGGCGGTGCAGTGGTAACATATAAAATTCTTTTTAAAGAAGAGCCCATAGATATAGTCAATAAGTTTGTTGACGCTATTAATGAGCATGATTTTGATACTGTCTTTTCTTGTTTTGAGCCAAAATACGAAAAGGTCTTTAAACTTTCATCAAGCTTTACTAATAATCGTTACGGAATAGGCTTAGATGAAGCCTTTGATGTTATGTATGAATTTATAACTGATGGTAACTACAATCAAATTACAGCAGTAATAACCGAAGTGCAAAACATTGTCATTACTGATAATTATTCAGAAGTAGATGTGAATATAGAAATAATTAAGGCTTCCGATGATGCAGAAGTGTTAACGCCAATCTAAAACGTCCAAAAGCTGACGGGATTGCCTGACCAAAAATAGCTGGATATAATGACCATATTATACAGAAAGGAAAGACGCCTCTGTATAAATGTGCTAATGCGACCAACAGAAGCACCAGAGACGTCCAC
>JAAYPF010000055.1 GCA_012519925.1 Clostridiaceae bacterium | reverse complement strand
GTTGTTCTTGGAATAATATTGGTAATATATTATTCCGTACAGGTAAAAAACTTGGTTCTACACAGAACTACCAATCATATGGAAATATAGTTATTGATTATGCTTGTGACTATAGACCAAACGGAAATTCATATCTGTCTGTATATGGTTGGACGCAAAACCCGTTGGTAGAATACTACATAATTGAGAGCTACGGAACATGGAAGCCACCAGGAAGCAATAATGTAAAAGCAAGAATTAATGTCGATGGCGGTACATACGAGATATATGAAACAACAAGATACAACCAACCTTCTATTGAAGGAAATAAAACATTCCAACAATATTGGAGTGTTCGTACAGATAAACGTACAAGCGGAACTATATCCTGCCATGAGCACTTCAAGGCTTGGGAATCAATGGGCATGAGAATGGGTAGGATGTATGAAGTCACTATGGTTGTTGAAGGATATCAAAGTAGTGGTCAAGCTACTATGACAAGAATGGATGTTACTTTAGGCGGATCAGCTCCTACTAGTAATCCTACTAGTAATCCTGGTTACCCAACTAGTAACCATTCAAACGATCAACCTCTTCGTGTCCTTGCAAAACAATTAAGAGATAAGGGCAGAGAGCTTTATGTTGGTTGTGCAGTTCCTTCAAATTTCAGTAGCAGTGATCAAAATATTGTTAAGACAGAGTTTGATATGGTAACTTGTGAAAATGATATGAAGATAGGAACAATATCCCCTAGTCAAAACCAGTTCAATTACAGTGGTGGAGACAGGATAGTTAGTTTTGCAAAACAAAACAATATGCTAGTTCACGGTCATGCTATGGTATGGCATAAGTATAATCCAGGTTGGGTTGATGGTACAAAATACATGATGGAGAACTACATAAATGCTGTTGGTAACCATTTCAAAGGAAATATATACGCATGGGACGTTGTAAACGAAGCAATTCACCGTGACGGTTCCTTCCGTATAAATGCTATCGGAAATAATGGACAGGACGGTGCCTCTGTATTTGGTCAAAGGCAAGGCAAACAGTATATTGAAGATGCATTCATAGCTGCTCGTAAAGTTGATCCAAATGCAAAATTAATCTATAACGATTATGATTTGGTAACAAGAGATGCAAAATTTGAAGGCGTTTATAACATGGTTAAAGATTTTAAAAGCCGTAATATTCCAATCGATGGTGTTGGTTTCCAAGTGCATTTAGGACCTGACTTCACTGAAGAAATGGCTAGAGCCTTTGGAGTAAAAATGCAAAGGTTAGCTGAACTAGGTGTTGAAAGTTATGTAACAGAAATGGATGTTGGTGCTCCAGACGCATCACAAAGTGGCTTAAATAAACAAGCTGATATTTATAGATGGATAATGGAAGAATGCGTAAAACAACCTTATTGCAGAGCCTTCCAAGTTTGGGGTATAAGAGATTCTCAATCATGGCGTATAAATCCAGACGCTCCTGAGGATAGAGCAATAGCACCATTGCTTTTTAACGACAATGGTCAGAAAAAGCCTGCATATTACGCAATACAAGAAGTTTTAGCTGACGCTGTAAAGAATATAGGAAATAATCCTACTCCTACTCCTTCAAATCCACCTACAAATTTTGTAGAAGGCGACACAAATGGAGATGGTAGCTTTAATTCACTTGATTTTGGAGCTCTAAGAAAAATTCTCTTAGGTATGGATGTTGAATTATCTCCTTACTGGGAACAAGCTTCCGATTTGAATAAAGACGGAGAAGTTAATTCAATAGACTTTGGATTAATGAGACTTAGACTTCTATCTATGTAATATTTTTATTTAAACCTTGTTTTTTAACAAAATTATTATCGCCTCTTTCATTTCTTTGAAAGGGGCGATAATTTTATGAACTTTCAGTATCACAATTCTTTAGCTCTTCAAAGTAAACATTTCCGCTGCTAGTTCTTTATCGGTTTTATTTCTATGTATCCTTTAGCTTGTTTTTATTAGAATAAACTTTTATAAAAATATTTTAGAATAAATAATCTACCTAGATTGATAGAGTATGTTCTGAACAATGACTAACTAAAAGAACAAAAACGCCCTTCGGGCGACTACTTGGTTCTGTGCCTTTTTGAACTGTCAAAGTAATCTTTATCAATCATAACACCATCACACTTTATACACATAATTATTGGGCATCCAGTTTCTTTAT
>JAAYPF010000054.1 GCA_012519925.1 Clostridiaceae bacterium | reverse complement strand
TACCGTGCTTTTCATTTGCTCTAAAGCCACTAATTTATTATTATCGGATCCTTCACTGAGGAGGAAAATAGCTTGAATAAATTCCGACAAGATATTACTTTCATGTCCAAGCTCGATTTCAATTTTCCTTGCAAACGAAAGAATATTTTCATCTTTGACAAAGTAACCATCCTTGATTTGTGATTCCATATCTAATATTGTTTTTCTTAACTCCAGAACTTGTATTTCACTCACTGGTGTACCTAAACTAAACCTCTCAATGATATAGCTTTTCATAGCTAAACCTATCGGCTCTATTGTTATAACCCTGCTTTCTACTAATTTACCCCTCACATTTACAAACATATTAATTCTCCCTATTGCTATCTTGCATTATTATCTTGCAACTTTTTGGATTCTGACCTATCGCTCCCAGATTTAGTGCATGAATCAAACTCTTATCAACAACTCTTCTAACTGGTAATGGTTTACCATATAAAGATTCATTTATCAGATTTAACTCGTCATGATAATCTTCAATCTCAACAAAAGCATTATCACCAACTTTACTAACAGTAACTCTATACCGCTCATGAAGATAAAATGTGAACCTGATTTCATCAAAATCTGAATATTCCTCTAATGAATTATAAATTCTATTGTAAACTGATTCTGTTATAAGATATCTGTATTTATCTTCATAAAAAATAACATAACCTGTTTTAGTTTCAATTGTCTCACTTTTACCGTCCTTATACCTCTGTATATATAACGTGGAATAATAATCTATACTTGACGCATGTTCAGCGATGAACTCCTCGCCATATTCTTTTGAAAGCGCGATTAACAGATTATGTAGATGAGAACCTCTGGTAACTGCGTATACACCAGTTTCTTCTACGAATATATCCTGGAACTGTTTCCTAATAGCTTCAAGTATATTAGAGCTTATTGGAAGCCTGATCTTTGTTTTTATTGTATTTGCCATAATTTATTTCCTCCTTATATTTTTCTTTATTATGTTGAGCTGCATCTATAAACGATACAGCTCTATTTTTTCTGCGCTAATGGCTTCGCGACCATACACCCGTAACCCGCCTGCTTCTTCAATCATTTTTGCGTGACGTTCAAAGTATTCTTCTGGAGTTTCTTTCCATCTTAAACAATCCCACCACCATACAATGGTCACAGGCTTATCAAGTAATTCACTTTCAGAAAACTTTTCAAAGCGTTTTATCTCATCAAGTCTTCCTTGTTTAAAATATATCTCTCTTGAAGTTGGTCCCTCTACATAAATAGTACTTAGGTCATCTTGGTTCTCCAACGTAGACACGGCATTTGCAAGTTTATATGCAGTCGACGATAATTTCCCTAAATCAACTGGTAGAAGTACCCGTACCAAATCTGCATTTCCCTTATATCCCATGCCCCTTGCTGTTTTGCTTGTTACAATGAATGTAATATCTTTCATAAAATAAATCCTCCTGATTTTTAATTTGATAACTTGTTTTATGCAACAAAAAAGGAAACTACAAAAACAACACTTTCATAGAAACACCACCAACCACCAACACCGCCAAATCCATGGTTTTATGTGTGAAGTATCTATTAAGTTGTTTTTTTAGTTTCCTGTAAGTTCTTTATTTTGTTCAAATACGAACTACACGCTCATCTTAACCTGCCTAATAGGGAAGGTCAACCTGAACGAAAAAAATGTAACACAGCTGTAATATTACATATAATGATGGAAATAAGCTGATTTCAGGCATCTATTACTCCTGCAAGTATTTGCTGATTTCCTGGATCTTTGTTTATAAAAGTCTGAGCAAAGTTTATAAAAAGCTGGACACAATTTATAAAATTCTACTCTTCGCCAATGCCAAACAAATACTGTTAAAAAACTTCTTCGTTTTCATCATTCGTTTTCACACACCAAATTAGGCAAAGCTCTTTATCCTGAGTATTATCGGAACTATATAGGCTACCCCGAACTTCAAAGGGAAGATTATTACCTTGGATTACATTATATGCTTGTATATCCTGGGCATTTTGTTCAACTAACTCAATAAGTCTCCGTTGTAGCTGTATTTTGCTTTTTATTAACTCTCTTTCATCAATTCCATTGGCTACAAATGTTACAACATAAGCAGCATCACAACCTGTCCATTTTACTTCATAGCCCCAAGATTCTTTACCCACTAACTCATATTCTGTTTGTGATCCATCGATGAATACAACAGGTTTTACATGCTCC
>JAAYPF010000010.1 GCA_012519925.1 Clostridiaceae bacterium | reverse complement strand
GAATAATGATTAGAATATTATTATAGAATAATTATATGACTATTGTGAGAGAATTAAAATCACTATTTTGCGGGGGAAATATTATGGCAAGGTTAAAACTTATTATTGCAGACCTAGATGATACATATGTGGAGAGCATAGCAAGTTATTTACAGCTTAATCACTCTCAAAAATTTCAGGTTAGTTCATTTACAGACAAACAATGTCTAGTTGAATATCTTTCTGGCGAAGGTAACAGCATTGATATTTTATTGATAGAAGAAAGTCTTTATTCTGATGAAATACCTACAAAAAATATTTCAAATGTTATTTTGCTTACAGCAGAAAAAGTAGCGAGTACACAGGATGATTACTATACAATATGCAAGTATCAACAAGGTGATAAAATTGTAAGTGACATATTTAATATATATGCCGAAAAAGAGGATGCTAAAGTCATAAATGTTACCGGAGAAAAAAAGACTAAATTAGTTGCTGTTTATTCTCCTATAGGTGGAGCCGGTAAGACAACCATTGCGACTAGTTGTGCAATCCAATGTGCACAAAAGGGATTAGAGGTTTTTTACCTTAATCTAGAGGACTTCCAATCGACACCTTTGTTTTTTAGCTGTAAGGGAGAGTGTAATCTTTCAAACATCTTATACTATTTGAAGGATAACAGTAAAAACATGCAATTGAGAATTGAAGGGACCAAACTTTTTGATACCGATTATAATCTGCATTATTTCTGTCCTCCAGAGAGCCTTCTTGATTTGCAGGAATCCAAACCTGAAGAACTAGTGACTCTTCTTGATGAGTTTAGAAATATGAGTCAATATGATATTGTTTTTGTTGATATGTCCAGCAGTTTTGATGACAAAAATATAGAAATTCTTAATGCTTGTGATGAGATACTTCTAGTACTGCCTCAAGATGCAGTGTCCGATATAAAAGTTGAGCTGTTTTCAAAGGAAATGAGCATTCTAAAAGAGCGAAAAGGCTTAGATTTAGCCGATAAAATAAATATGGTTTTAAACAAATACAATGCCTATATGGCATTAGAAGTTGATACTGCAGAAGTATGCGGTAAATCTATAGAATATTATATTCCGGTTGTGCCCGGTATGATGGCTGTTAAAGGGAATAACCGTCTTATGGATCTTCAAGGTGAATTTACTGAAAGTATAGAGGAGCTTATTGAAAGATATGATATCTAGGGACTGAGGTGTGTTTATGGGTGCTTTTAATAAGGCAGACCTTATAGCCGAAGTGAAGAAAACTGTCAGCGATAGTGTGGACCTAGGGAAAGACATATCTGATGAAGAAATACGGGAACTGATAACCAACATAGTTTTTGAAAAATCCAAACAGATCTATCTTACCGTTTCGGAAAAAAAGGAAATTTGTGAGGCGGTATTCAACTCAATGAGACGTCTTGACATACTTCAACCAATTATTGATGATCCATCGGTAACTGAAATTATGATAAACGGAGCCGAGGACATATTCATTGAAAGGGACGGAAGGACCGAACAGCTCAATGAAAAGTTTGAAAGTAGCCAAAAGCTTGAAGACGTCATCCAATCAATAGTTTCAAAGGTCAACAGAACTGTTAATGAAGCTTCTCCTATAGTTGATGCAAGGTTAAGCGACGGTTCTAGGGTAAATGTGGTTCTTCCTCCTATAGCCCTTAACGGACCGATAATGACTATAAGAAAATTTCCTGAGAAACCAATGACAATAGAGAGGCTTATCAACTTCGGTTCGTTGACGGAGGAAACGGCAAAAGTTTTAGAGAAGATGGTACAAGCCAAATACAATATATTTATTTGTGGTGGTACCGGTTCTGGGAAAACGACCTTCTTAAATGCACTTTCCAATTTTATTCCCAAAGATGAAAGGATCATTACAATAGAAGACTCTGCAGAACTTCAAATAACAGGTATTAAAAATATTGTAAAAATGGAAACTAGAAATGCCAATACCGAAGGTAAAGGCGAAATTACAATACGAGACTTGATTAAGGCATCTTTGAGGATGCGCCCCGAGCGTATAATTGTGGGTGAAGTCAGGGGAGCGGAAGCACTTGATATGCTACAAGCAATGAATACGGGACATGATGGTTCACTCTCAACGGGACATGCCAACTCAAGCAAAGACATGCTTTCAAGGCTTGAAACGATGGTTTTGAGTGGTGCTATAATGCCTTTAGAAGCAATACGCCAGCAAATTGCCTCAGCAATTGACATAATGGTGCATTTAGGAAGAATTAGAGACAAGTCAAGAAAAGTATTGGAGATAACCGAAGTTCTAGACTATAAAGAAGGAAATATCCAATTGAACACTTTATATGAATTTATTGAAGAGGGTGAGACCAAAGACGGGAAGGTTATGGGATCGTTAAGGAGAACCGATAACGAAATGGTCAACACATTAAAGTTCAAAATGGCAGGAGTATCAGATAAAGTGTGAAAGAGGTAATGTCCTTATGATTAAAAATCAAGAATCCCAAGCTGTAGTAATAGATAATAGCAGTAAGCTTCCTGACTATAATGAATACGTTATGAGCTTTAAAGAGCGGGTAATGTACATTTTATTAGCAGCGGTTGTAATGTATATTGTGGCATTTATATTTTATCAGAATTATTTCATTTCCTTAGCAGTAGCCTTTGTTGCTCTACTATACCCTAAAATAAGAAATAAGGAAATAATAGAAAAAAGAAAGAATGAATTAAATCTTCAGTTTAAAGATATGCTTTATTCATTGTCTTCCTCCCTCTCAGCGGGAAAATCGGTTGAGTCTTCGTTTAAAGAAGTTCTAAAGGATCTTTTAATTTTATATCCCGATCCTAACGCTTTCATAACAAAAGAAGTTGAATACATTGTTCGAAAAATTGAAATGAATGAAACCATAGAGGTAGCTCTAGAGGATCTTGCAAATAGATCCCATCTTGAGGATATTGAAAATTTTGTGGATGTCTTTAAGACAAGCAAAAGGGCTGGTGGGAACATTGTTGAAATAATAAAGAACACTTCAAATATTATTAGCGACAAGATAGAAGTTAAAGAAGAAATTGACACACTTTTATCCTCTAGGAAGTTTGAACAAAAAGTGCTAACCCTAGTGCCGATATTACTTATATTGTTCCTTTCTGTAAGTTCGGGCGATTATATGAACCCTATATTTAACTCTATAATTGGTAGGCTGGTAATGTCTGTAGCTCTTATCTTAATTATAATTGCATATTTTATATCCCGAAAAATAATGAATATAAAAGTTTAAGGAGTAGAATTTATGCAAATCAATCCTATAATGTTAGTGGTTTTTCTTATCGTGACAGGAGTTATTCTAATTCTCTACTTACTATCTTTTAGAAAATATAAAGAATTTATTGAGCCTTTAGATGCAGAGGAATTTAAACTTAAAGCCTTTTTACCTATTGGTTTATTTGTCGTTGATTCCATTAAATACGGGTACAGCTCTAGCTACGATAGAAAACTTATGTCAAAAATCATTGAGATTTATGGCATAAAATACTCTCAATATTACCTTCAAATTCATTGGGCGAATAAGATTGTTTTTGTCTTGATGGCACTCTTCTTTTTGAGTCTTTTTGCATTAAGTAGTGCTCCTGATATAGGTTATGGAGTGTTTGCTCTAATAGTTTTGGGGATTTCCGTTTTCATTACTGACAGTGATTTAAATGATAAAATCAAGAAAAGACGCACATCAATACAGCTTGACTTTCCTGAATTTCTAAATAAACTCACACTTTTGATAAATGCAGGAATGACAGTCACAAGAGCCTGGGAAAAGATTGTGACAGACAATAAAAAGGACAGTGTACTATATAAGGAATTGAGCCTTTCAATTGCGGATATACGTGCCGGCAAATCAGAGCTTCAAGCCTATGAGGATTTTGCTAAAAGATGCAAAATACCCGAGATAAACAAATTCGTATCAGTGATACTGCAAAATATGAAAAAGGGCAGTAACGAGATGGTATCCATATTAAGAGTTCAAGCGTCCGAATGCTGGGAAATGCGAAAGCGGATAGCAATGCGACTAGGAGAAGAGTCAGCAACAAAGTTGTTGTTTCCGATGATGTTAATGTTTATGGCTGTGCTAATAATTGTGGCGACACCTGCAATACTTGCGATGCAAGGGATCTATTGAAGAGAGAAATTAGGGGTTAATATAAAAATAAAGCTGATAGGAGGTGAAAAATATGTTGGGTTTAATTAGAGGTTTTATTAGAGAGGAAGACGGTATGAGTACGGTAGAGATAGTTTTAATTATTGCAGTGCTTGTAGGTCTCGCTATATTGTTTAGAAACTACATAATAGATTTTGTTCAATATGTTCTTAGTCTTGTATTTGACAAAGGAGAAGTTACAAGCCCGTATGATCAATCTAAACCAACTCCGTTTAGTGCACCTGCAAAAACGTAACTTCAATGCTAATAAAACAGTTTCACTCCATGTGTGAGGCTGTTTTTTTTAAGTTAAATTTCTAATTGGAATTAAATAAAATAATAAAAAATTTTAAATGGATAAACATAATTTATGCAAGGTAAAAAAACAAACAATTTAGGAGCAAAAAAATGGTAGGGAGATTTGAGAAAACCTATGGTAAAGCTTTCAAGTATGCTTTATATTTAGTAAATCCATTTAAAAAGAAGATACTCAAAACCGAGTGTCAAATACACAAATTCATTAATGAACAGGCATTGGAAATACTAAAAAATGATAGATATATAGATGCTTATTACTTGTTTTGTGATCATATTATTGATTTGAATGCAGGGGTGGTATGGGCGGATCAGGATTTTAAGAGTTCAAACCATTTTTATAGTCCCACTAAAAATAAAGGGCTGTTTGGTAACAGTAACGCCTTATCCCTAGCAGTGGAATACTATAAAAATGCAAAGGAGCACTGGAACCTTCATAACACAAATTTATCCATGTTCTATTTAGGTGCTGCCGTTCATCTTGTTCAGGATATGACAGTGCCCCATCATGCAAATATAAGGCTTTTAGATAAGCATAGACAATATGAAAATTACATAAAACGTGTTTATTTGAGTACGCCAAAATTTGTCGTTGACAGAGGTGGATATTATTTAGACGATATTAGGGATTTTATTAGATGCAATGCTAGAAATGCCATAAGAATATACAGCAAATTGCGAGACATCAAAAACGAAGATAAGAGAAATTATACAATAACAAAATTCACATTGCCTCTTGCACAAAAAACTACAGCTGGTTGCTTTCTAAAGTTTTACAAAGATATAGCCAAGGGAGGATACCGAATAGAACAGAATTAATATTTAGAAATAATTTTAAGATGCAAAATAGGACGGCATAAATGCCGCCCTATAGTTGAAGGTCTTAACTTATAGCCTATTAAGACATTGAAGGTGTGATTTGTCTAATCAGATTATTAAAATCATTAGTTATCTGATTCATTGATCTATTATTCATGTCACTAAGCATCTGCCTTACGTTTGCCATCATATCGGCAGATTCTGTTATAACAACATTATTTATTGAAGGATCAACACTTTTTACCTTTTGAGTAATAGAGTTTCTCAGTGCATTGGTATCCACAGAAGTTGTATCCGGGCTGCAAGCAACAAGTGCAGTATTACCAACTACCATAACATTTGCATCTTTAATATTAGGTAGGTTTTTAATTTGCTTTTCAATATTTTGTGATTTACTTTGCATAGTATTCATATCATTTACATAAGCACCCGGTGTAGTGTCCAAAATAGTCCTAGGTTGAGGAGTATTATTGTTAATTCTACCGGTACCATTGTCACTTACGTTACCGTTACGAGGTGCTGGAGTAATTCCGTTAAGACGCATGCCGTCTATTCTCTCATAACCGTTATTTGAATACCGTATAGGAGAACCATATTGTGTGGTGTTTTGCCTATCCGTAATTCCGGTTTTTTGAGGGTTAGTATCATTTGTCCTTACATTACAAGCAGTAAACGGAACACTCATAATTGCCAAACCCATAGTAAATGCAGCAGTTTGTAAGAATTTTTTATTCATTATAAAACCACCTCCATCATTATTCTTCTCAATAAGACTTGTTTTATTAGAGTTAAAATAATATAAATAAGTGAACTATTATTGCTGTTAGAAAATTTTATAGAATTTTAGGTTTTGAGTCTTATGCTAATAAAGTGTCAAAATTAACATAAAATTCATATAATGAATAAAAAACCATTAAGAGGTGAATTAAATGATAAATAAGAAGCCTATTAAAGATAATGCAAATAATATGCCTTGTGAAAACACAATGGCAATGCCTTATTCAAACAACCAAATGCCCTGTGAAAATGCAATGGCAATGCCTTATCCAAACAACCAAATGCCCTATGAAAATGCAATGGCAATGCCTTATCCAAACAATCAAATGCCCTATGAAAACACAATGGCAATGCCTTATCAAAATAACCAAATGCCCTACGAAAACACAATGGAAATGCCCTATCAAAGCAATCAAATGCCCTATGAAAACACAATGGCAATGCCTTATCAATATAATCAAATGTCAGCAGTGCCACAGACTAATATTCCTATGATGCAGCCTAACTATCCTATGATGCCCATGCAGCCGATATATTACCCCATGATGACAAAATCTGAGGAAGAGCTTGAGAAAATGTATCCTAAGACTTACGATATTATAAATCCTGCAGTGGAAAACCAGTGTAACAAAATGGAAATGAAAAAAGGTGTTATGGGTACTATTTCAAAGGAACAAATAGATGAAATGTGTGAGAATATACTTAAGGATGTTGAAGGTGATGTGGAGAAAGTTTTTGATACTGAAATTAAGGGAGATAAGAGACAGTTAGGATTTGGAGGAAGATTTGTTTTAAGCGATCTTGTAAGAATACTTTTACTTAGAGAATTGATTAGAAGAAGACGTCCTTTTGGATATCCCGGCTATGGTTTTCCAGGCTACTATGGTTTTTAGTATGAAATTTATAGTATAGAAAGAATATGAAAAATGACTTTTGTGCACATCATTTCTTACCTTTAGCGCAGAAAAGTCATTTTTTTATTACGATTCTTTCAAATGAAATGAAAGAAGCAAAAACGAAGGGGTTCGATGCCCCGGAGTTTTTATTACGCTTATTTCGAATGAAATGAATTCTTTTTTGTCGAATTTTAGCCGTGGCGAGATAGAATTATAGAGGAATTCATGGTATAATAGGAGGGCAAAGGTTAATATAAGAAAGTCAAAAGGAGTAGTTCTCTAATGGATAAATCCTATATTAATCATGGTGTTAATAAACCCCAAAAATATAATTTTTCCTGTTTGATTGAAAGAGAAGATGCCCTACTAAAAGTTCAGAGCTTTTTTGATATACTGACAAAAAAGGATCGTGGAATACTTAGGGTAGCTGGTAATTACGGCACAGGTAAGACACGTTTCTTAAGTGAAATTGCCAAAAAAGCCAGTGAATACGGATTTGAAGCAGGGTTTATTAGTGCTGAACAAAAATCTAATATATATATAAAAGCTAATGGACATATTGTCTTAGATTCTGAAAAGGTTGATATAAGCAATTTTGAGAATTATATCGTTACACATTTTGAGGAGTCTGGGCAAAAGGGATTTGTTTTAATAATAGATAATGTACTGAGTCTCAGTGATGAAGACTTGAATTTTGTAAACAGATTTTTTGAGTGCAAAGTTCCTGTTAAATTAGGCTTGATATATTCAATCGAGCCAGATTCCGTATTTAGTTTAGACTTCCTTGATATTGATTTGCATGATACTGTGATCTTAAATCCTTTATCACCTAAAGGCGTGCAGAGGTGGATAGAAAGGTCATTGGGTTGGGATGAAGCACCTACATCTTTTCTAAAATGGCTATACAGGGGGACCAATGGCTTTCCTAAGCATTTACAGAAAACTATAAGCTATCTGTTAAAGAACGGTTTTTTGATTTATAATTCCGATAACAATTGGAATATTGTAGGCGGTTTTAGTGATTTAGATACGGATAACAAAAATATAGAGCAAAGTGAGATTGTTAATACCAAGCTAGCTGCTATTCACACTGGAAGTTTTTTAGATGAGTTAAAGCTGATAGACGGAATAGGCAAGATATGGAACACGTGGCAACATTGGAATGATAGCCTAGTAAGATTGAAGAAGATTATTAATAAGCAGGAAGCAGTTGCAAAATTAGAGAATGCAAGATTACATATATGGGTTGGAAGGTTGACAAATTTAGAAGGTGATTATGAAAAGGCAGCTATTTTGTTAAACGATGGTTTGGAGCTTTTCAGAAAGACCACTGACAGAGAAGGGGAAGCTGAGATATTTTATTTGAAGGCTCTAGCTATTAGCACTCAGGGGGATCTTAGAAAAGTTTCTGTACTGCTTCAAGAAAGCCTTACAATCTATAGATCAATTAATGATAAGGATGGAATAATCCGTGTTCTCCAGTATTTAGGGGTGGTGTATTACTATCAGGGAGAATATGATAAAGCTGAGATGTATCTAGTAGAAAGTCTTGAATTATCTAGAAAGATTAAGGATGGACAGGGCACTTCTAGAACCCTTATGAAATTGGGAATGGTAACTAAGAGTAAAGGGGATATAGCTCAGTCAATCAGATTGTTTTATGAATACCTTAAAAAGTCTAATGAATTAGATGATAAGGATAGTATTTCTATCGCCCTTTTAAATATGGGTGAAATAGCTATATCAAATAAAAACAATACTATTGTACAGAGTTTTTATGAGAAAAGCATGAAGCAGCTTCGTGAAGCGGGCTTTAGAAATTTGATAGCACGTACTCTCAAAGACCTTGCCGAGATTGCACAATACGAAGGCGATTATGATAAGGCCAACGTCCTGTTTCTTGAGAGTTTGGATGTGTTTGAGGAATACGGAGATAATACTGAGATTATGTGGCTATACCGCAGTATGGGGGAGATGGAATTACGGAGAGGTAATTATTCAACGGCGAAAGACATGTACGTAAAAGGGTTACGAGTACTTTGTGATAGTAATCAGACAAATTGGTTATATGTTATGGTCGCTTTTGAAGCACTTGCGGAGATTTCATATTTTCAGGAAGAGGATACAAGAGCAGCTAAGCTTATAGGAGCTGCGGACAAGTTATTTGAAAGTTCTGGAGAGCTTATTGCTAAAGATGATTTTTCACAATTCCAAATGAGGCACTGGAGAATTCAGGAAAGCATGAATAAAGAGAGCTATGAAGCTGCATGGAACCAAGGAAATATAATGGCTTTTGAGGAAGCACTAAACTTTGCAATGGACGAAACTAGTGCGAGCATGGAAAGTGATATGGCAGAAAGACTGATAAATTACATAAAAACAAATTACAGCAGGGATATTTCCCTAACCGATATAGCTGAATATTTTAATATGTCCACCTGTTATTTGAGTACAATGTTTAAGCATTACACCGGAGAAAATTTTAAAGACTATCTAAACTTTTACAGAGTAAAAAAAGCAAAAGAGTATATGCAAAACGGAAAAATGAAGATAGGAACAGTGGCAAAGCTTGTAGGATGTAATAGTGTTAATACTTTTATACGCATATTTAAGAAATATGAAGGCGTTTCTCCGGGACAATATGCACAGAATAAATAATGCTAGAAATAAAAAAAGGTTGTCAATATTTACGACAGCCTTTTTATTGAGTAGTTCTTAATATAATTTCAAAATTAAAGAAGTAAAAGACAATCAAAGGATGACAGTTTGGTTTTGAAGAGAAAAGTAGTTTTTATTAGTTCCATTAAATAAAATATAAGTTTATAATAAAAAAAGATGTGCATTAAAAAATGTTTTATTGTCGAATTAGTATTTTTGAAGGGAGCTTGATTAGGTTGAATGTCCGGAATATATTTAGGCCTGCGAAGAAAAACATTGAAGATCGGACTGGGGAGATATTTAATGAAACCTTAAAAAATATAAAAGATGGAGACGAAGTTTTAAGAAACGAATTTATTTCAAGCTATATTCCGTTCATATTGAAGGTAACATCAAAAACAGTAGGAAAATATATTGATGTCAAAAACAGTGATGAATACAGTATAGCTTTGTCGGCGTTTAATGAGTCTATTAACAGCTATAATTTTGATAAAAATTATAACTTCTTTTTGTTCTCAGAACAGGTTATAAAACGACGACTTATTGATTATTCAAGAAAAAGTAGCAAGCAAAAGGAATATCCTTTTTCGTATTTTGAAGAGGATTATGATTTTAATGAAGAACCCTATTTAAACTCCTCATATTTTCAAATGGAAGAGATTGAATCGAGAGAGTCAATAATGGATTTTTGTAATAAGCTTAGAGAGTATGATATAACACTTATGGATTTGACAAAAAGCATTCCTAAGCACAAAGATTCCCGAAAGCTATGCATAAAGATAGCAAGGGAATTGGCAGAAGATGATAAGCTATATCAGAAACTTATAAAAAATAAGAGCATTCCAAGAAATGAGCTTAAAAAACGCATTCAAGTGCATAATAAGACAATAGGAAATAATAGAAAATATATAATAGCAATATGCTTAATTATCAGGGGAGATCTGCAGCTTTCGCAGAAATACTTGCAGTATACCAATGAAGGGGGTATATAGTTTGATTCGATTAGGGATAGTGTATGAAATACACAGAAATAGAGTTATTGTACTGACACCGGACAGTGAATTCTTAGTAATAAAAAGAACTAAGGACATGCGATTAGGTCAACAGGTAAAATTCCACATACAAGATGTTAAGAAAACAATGAAACCTGTTTACAAATTCGCTTCAATAGCGTCAAGTGTTGCAGCTATATTTGTTTTGGTATTTTTGTATTTTCGGGTACCATTTTATGATAATGTTTATGGCTTTATAAATGTTGACATAAATCCAAGTGTTGAATTTGTAGTTGACAAAGAGTTTGAAGTATTACAGTCAAAGGCACTTAATGAGGATGCAAAGGCGATTGTAAAAGACCTTGAGATTAAGGGCAAGGATATATATCGTGTCATAGATGACTTTGTGGATAAGTGTGAGGATTATGGATATATAGTTGACGAAGAGGATAATGTTGTACTTGTTTCTGCTTCTATACATGATAAAAGCATGAAATTTTTCAAAAGTATTGAGGATGATAACGAATTAGAAAATTTTTTAATAAATATAAATAAAGAAATAAACAGTGATAAGGATAAAGCTGTGTCAGGAAAAGTCATAAAAGTATCCCCAGAAGACAGAAAAGCAGCATTAAAGAACAATCTATCCATGGGAAAATATTATCTTATGGCAAAAGCAAATGCCAGCGGTTTGAATATGTCCATTGAGGATATAGACAAAACAAAAGTATCTGACTTAATAGCTGCTATTGATAATATAGGGTCTATCATAACCTCTATTTCACAGGAGGATATTGCAAACCTTTCTGCTGAGGACAAAGCTGAGCCAACAAACAATGTTTTAGAGTCCACACCTACACCAACTTCTGAAAATCAGTCCGAACCAACAGTTGAGCCTACATCCAAACCGTCCACAAAACCAAATGAAGAACAAAAGGTAGTTGTGGACACTACTACAGGTCAAACACAAAAAACGTCAACACCTAATACAAATACTAACAAGGATAGTTCCTCAACAAATAAAGGTAAGTTAAATATAAAGTTACTGAGTAATGATAATACAGATGAGTGTGTGTTTATCAACTCTGATATGCACATTATAAACAAATCAGGTAAGGATATCAACCTGAACGATGTGAAGATAAGATACTACTTCACTAGAGAAGATAAAGCAAAACTGAAAGCTGATGTTTACACCTACAGAAAAGAAAGTACAAAAGGCAAAAGAACTGATCAGGTCAATACTAATGAAGTTAAAGCCAGTTTCCATAATGTTTCTGGTTCAGATATGTATATGGAGATAGCATTTAATTCCGGTGTACTGAAAAAGGACGAATATGTAATTTTAAATGTTGCGTTTTTCAACGAGAACTATGCTAATATGAATCAGAAAAACGACTATTCCTTTATCGAAAATAACAATACACACACACTAACAGAAAAAGTAACAGCGTACATCTCCGACAATTTAGTATGGGGTAAAGAACCCTACTAATAAATAAAACAATAAAAAAGATTTAACACGCCTTTGTAATTTCTCCCCAAGAGAATTTACAAAGGCGTTTTTTTGCCTAAGAGAGTGCAGATATGTAGCCTTCATTCCCCCACAGAGGTATTCTATTCCCTCATCAAAACAACTACAAACGTATCAACTAAATAATAAAAAATGTTATAAATATTTCCCTAACCCAAGTCGATATTCTAAATACAACGACGACAATTTAAGGAGGAAATATACGATGGCCTTTATTAAGGAGATGAAAGAGCCTGAAAATACTAATAATAACATAAATAATTTTAACACAAAGACCACAACTAGAACTAAATACATAAAACATTTCAAAGATTGGAGAATTGCATCAAAAATAGCTGCAGCATTTTCCATACTCCTACTTATAGGTTCGAGCATCCTTGGAGTTATTACCTACTATGAATCATCAACTGCCTTAAGAGATACAATACATGATTTTTCCCTAAATAATGCAGAGGATGCTGCAAAGATTGTAGAAGGATATTTACAGAAATATATTTCTAATCTCGAAGCGGTAGCAGCAAGACCAGAGGTTCGGACAATGGAATGGGAAAAGCAGGAGGCTGTTCTGCTTAGTGAAGTTAATAGACTTGGCTACTTAAGATTAAATATAGTTGATTTGACAGGAAATGCCCGTTCTACTGATGGAAATACTGCTGATCTGTCTCAAAGAGATTATTTTAAGAATGCTGCTGCAGGAAAGGGCAATATAAGTGATCCTCTAATGAGTAAATTTGACGGGAAGATAGTTATGGCAGGAGCAGTTCCCATAAAAGGCGAAGACGGAAGTATAGTAGGAGTACTTTCTGCAACGGTTGACTATAACACGTTGAGTGATTTAGTTGCACAACTAAAAATGGGACATGACGGATATGCTTTTGTTATAAATAAAAATGGGACAACTATTGCCCATCCCAATTCAGAACATATATCCAACGCCTATAATAGTTTTGAACAAGTAAATTCCGACCCATCGTTAAGAAGTTTGGTGGAACTTCACAAAGAAATGATAACTGGCTCAAAGGGGTATGGCGAATACGAATATGAAGGTGCTATAAAATATGCAGCTTACGCTCCAATAAACGGAACCAATTGGAGCCTTGGGCTCACAGCGGAAAAATCCTACTTATTTGCTCCTGTAGAAGATATGAAACGCCATATAATAATGGTAATTGTGATATTTTTGATATGTGTAATTCTATTTAGTTTGGAGATTGTAAGAAGATTGGTGAAAAATCCTATTTCGAAGCTAATAAATGTAGCAGATAAAATAGCTGTGGGCGATGTCGAGGTAAATATAGACAATGATTCCTGTGATGAAATAGGATTGTTAATGAACAGCTTTAGTCAAATCATTGATAGCACTAGAGAACAGGCTTATGCAGTGGAGAAAATATCAAAGGGCGATTCCAATGTTGAAGTTAAAATGCGTTCTGACAAAGATATTCTTTCAAAGGGCTTGATGCTTATGACCGATACCCTAAATAAGCTTGAAAAAGAGACTACTGAATTAACTGTAGCGGCATTAGAGGGTAATTAATTTACAGCAGAGAGGTAAAGCAGATGATTTTAGTGGAATTTACAAAGAAATAATTGAAGGAATAAACAATACTCTAGATGCTGTTATTGCCCCGGTTTTAGAAGAACAATCAGTACTTAGGGAGGTAGCAAAGGGCAATCTAAATGTATCTGTAGTAGGGGAATACAAAGGAGATCATGCAATAATTAAGAACGCATTAAATGAGAGCATTGAAATGATTTCAGGATATATAAAAGAAATAAACTTTACTTTAAGTCAACTATCGGAGGGGAATCTCGATATAGATATTAAAGGAGTATATGTAGGAGATTTTGTTGGTATTAAGGATTCACTTCTAAAAATAATAAACTCACTCAATGAGGTGCTAGGAAGTATTAAAATTGCAGCGCAGCAGGTGGCAGCCGGTTCAAAGCAAATTTCGGATTCAAGTCAGATTCTCGCATCAGGTGCGACGCAGCAGGCTAGTTCAATTGAGGAATTGAATGCTTCGATAAATGAAATCGCAGAAAAGACCAAGCTGAATGCAACTAAATCCAATGAAGCGGAAAGGTTGACAGCAGATCAAAGTGAAGCAGCTAAAAAGGGCAATATAAGTATGAAAGAGATGTTAGGATCAATTAGCGAAATAAATGAGTCATCAAATAATATATCAAAAATAATCAAAGTAATTGACGATATTGCATTCCAGACCAATATATTAGCACTGAATGCAGCCGTTGAAGCAGCTAGAGCAGGGCAATACGGAAACGGTTTTGCAGTTGTTGCTGATGAGGTCCGAAACTTAGCAGAAAAGAGTGCATTAGCTGCAAAAGAAACAGCTGCATTAATCGAAGGTTCCATTAAAAAAGTTGAAACAGGAACTGAAATAGCAAATGAAACTGCAGCAGATTTAGTTAAGATAGTTGAAGAAAGTGCTAAATCAGCTGAATTGCTAAAAGAGATTTCCTATATATCAAGTGAGCAGGAGACTTCAATTAATCAAATTAACATAGCAATAAATCAAACCTCGCAGGTGGTACACACAAATTCGGCAACTTCACAGCAAACTGCTTCGGCAAGCGAAGAATTATCCAGTCAGGCAGATGTGCTTATGGACTTGGTGGAAAGATTTAGGCTAAGGGATGACTCAAAGTATTCCTCACTAAACAAAATGGATAGGGAAAACTATAAAGCCTATTTTTAGAAAATAAGTAGAAAAAATCCGGAAACGATGGATTGCATTCTTTGTTTCCGGATTTTTTATATAACTTTTTTAATTTACGTTTCTTTCGAACGAAGTTTTTACTTGACAATCTTTCTGCATTCTAGATAAAATCTCTTTTCGTCGGCTTCGCCCATCGAGAAAGTCTTACGTGGGAGTGCTCCGTCGAGAATTACTGTTTTGAATAGGTCATGCTTACTCATTTTAGGGAGGAAGAAGCCTATATTTCCTTTTTGAGTACCAAGTTTTAGGACTACATCTTCACCATGTATATAGTCAATCTTGATATCCTTGTTGTTCTTTATATAATCATCTAAGAAGGCTTGTAGAGTCCCAACTTCAAGATTACGGGACGGATTGGCAACTTCTAATACTCCAAAACCTTCACAGGTGCAAAAACCCATTGCATGACTGTGCTTGTTCGAACGCAAACTTTGAAGCTCATAAAAAATGGATTCCATGGAGTTAATCTTTCTGTAGGAGCAATTTTCATCTCCAAGGAAGCTGACCATACTTTTTAGAAGGTCGTCGTGATTTACGTTGAATACAACTCTGTGGATAGGTTCAAAAGTAAGACCTGAGTCGTGGACATTAACTACTTCTACTAGTGCATATCTTGCAGGGTGGTTCTCAATTTCTTGAGTAGGGCAGCCACATTTTATTATCTCCCAATGTCCTTTAGCCGACGCTAAAGAATGGTTGCCATCTCCAACTGCAAAAAGTAGTACGCCTTTGTAATCACCAACCGAGTACTTTTTAGCGAAAGTATCGGGATTAGCAAGCTTTTCAAGGGATGACAATATATTGCCTATAATTTCTTTATTGTCAACTTTGTAACCTTTAATATGTCCGCCTTTCATCATCAAATCAAAGTCATATACTTTTTCTAAAGTCTCAGCTTTCTCAGCTAGAGGCTCAATGACAGATTTTTCGGGATCATCAATCAGAAGCATTACATGGGGAAGCTCTAAAGGTGCGTTTTCTCTGATTTTGATTCTTGGAGGAAGTCTTTCGATTACTGTTCCTTCAGTTGCACGAATTAAAGTCTGAGAACCCACTGCATAATCATACTTTTCAAGGTCTACAGCCATTATTAGCCCTTTCCTTGAAGGGGTGTGGGAAGTCTTCCTATCAACGTAGATAAAACAAGGGTCTTGAGCTTCAAGAATATTCTCGTTAATGTATTTTTCCATGGTACTGTTAATTTGTGCAATTCTGTCCTCGCTGTTTTCATTTTCAAGATATACTTCTGGAAAAGTCATTTTAAGAGTAGAAGGGTTGTCCCCAACATTTTTTTCTACTTCAGCCCAGTATTCTGGCTCGGAAGTATACTGGTCACACGCAACAACAGACCATTTGGACATATCCGTGCCTTTTTGCGGAAGTAAAACGGTTGGTATATTCACACCAAGTTTTTGAAAAGAAGATTTTAGATTATTCATTTTAGCACCTACCTCACATATTACATTAAATATTAAAAGATTATTAAAAATAATAATATTTTGCATGAACGACAACTTTTTAATTCTATATGAATATGAAATTTAAGTCAAACCGAAAGTTGTGTATTTTTTTACATTGTACGAGAGATAATAATTGTAGACATAAATTAATATGCGTTATTTGCATTATTATAAAAAGATCTAAGAAAAGGTTAAAAGCTTTATTTTAATGGAGAGATGTCTATTGGAAAAATATAGTGAGGTATTAGGATTACCAGTAATATGTGTAGAAAACGGTAAAAAAGTGGGTGTTGTGAAAAATATTATTTTTTGTCCTAAAAAGAAAAAACTTTTGGCATTTTTACTAGAGTGTAAAAGCTATGAGTTTAGTAAAAAGATCATATTGACAGAGGACATAATAAATATAGGAAAAGATGCTGTTATTATAGATGAAGAAAACACCTTAAAAGCATTGAGAAAAGTTAAAAATAGCGATGAGTTTATCGATGAGGGAGAGATGTTAGGCTTAAGGGTTTACTCAAAAAATGGTGAGTATATGGGTGTGGTTAAGGATGTGCTATTTGACTATAAAAACAATAGTATTGAGGGGGTTGAGCTTTCCGACGGTTTGCTTCAGGATATTGTAAAGGGAAGAAATATCTTGCCTTTTATCGGAAAGGTTGAGTTTGGAGAAGATATAATCTTAGTTGATAGAGATGCTGTTGAAGAAATAATGGAAACAGGCGGAGGATTAAAAAATATTATCAATGATAATTGAGAACCATAAATAAGACAAAATAAACTAAAAAGAGGTGATAGTATGAGAAACAATGGTTTTGCAAAAGGAATAATAATTGGAAGCATGATAGGAGCTTCAGTTGGAATGGTTATGAACTCCGATGCTATGAGCAACAGATCAAAGAAAAGAATGAGAAAAAGAAGTATGGATCTGATGAGAAAATCCGGTACTATTATTGGAGATGTAATAAGCTTATTAAGATAAAACTTTTATTTCTTCGATACGCGAAGGGAAAAAGTAAACACTTTCAAATCCTCATAAAGACTGGAGAAATCCAGTCTTTAGCTATATAATGCCCTACCAAGAAGGAGTAATGAAAATGCCCGGAAGAAGGAAAACAATATTTCACTTGTTGTTCATAACATTGTTGGCAGTTGTTGTTATATTTATCTATTTATACCGTGGTAAAATCGGTAAAGTATTTATTCCCTTTATAATGGCTAGTGTAATTTCATATATTCTGCATCCGTTGGTAATAAAACTCGAAGAAAAAAATATCAAAAGACCTACCGGTATAATTTTGATATATTTGGTGTTTGGAGGTACATTGGCTGTTTTTACTGTGTTTGTAGTACCCCAATTAATTGATAATACCCGCGAACTAATAAATATTTTGCCTGGTATTACCCTAGAGTTTAGGGATAACTTTAACGGAGTGGTAAAAGTCATATCTTCAAGCAAATGGCCGGAAGATATAAAAAGTGCTATTTTTAGAGAAATAAACAATGGTATGCAGCTTGCTGAAAACATGATATTGAATGCATTAAAGAACAGCCTAACTGGTATGATGAAGGCTGTCAATACTTTGTTTGACTTAGTTCTTGCAATGATAATCGCTTACTACATTTTAAAGGACGCCGAATACTTTAAAAGTCTTTCCTTATCCTTAGTCCCGAGAAAATGGAGAAATTGGCTAATTACCACATTCAGGGAGGTTAACAGTGTTGTATCAAGATTTATTCAAGGTCAATTGCTCACAGCGTTGATAATTGGAGCTATTGAAACCATTGCGTTATTCATTGTGGGTGTTAAGTATCCTTTAATATTAGGAATGATCGGGGGAATTGCCAATATTATTCCCTATTTTGGTCCCTTCTTAGGTGCAATTCCTGCAGTTGCTGTTGCACTTATTGAATCTCCTGTGAAAGCCCTATGGACTATTATTGCCTTTATCATAGTTCAACAGCTGGACAACGGCTTTATTTCGCCTAAGATAATTGAGGGAAGGCTTGGGCTTCATCCAGTTACAACAATACTTGCTGTTCTTATAGGGGGTGAATTCTTCGGTATTTTGGGCATGCTCATTTCAGTGCCGATAGCTGCGATAATTAAGGTCATAGCAAAACGGACAATTGAGGAGATAGTTTAGTGTTATGTAAAGACCTCAAAATCCTTGACACTAAAAAATAACTCTTATATAATTTTAACAAGGTAATTGCAAAAAAATAACTGATTAATTGCCCGTTCAAAAAGATAAACTCTCGACCAACTTTTATATTTAGGGAGAGAGCTTTTATTTTATATAGTCATAGGAGAGGGAGAAGATGATGCAGAAATTAGGATTGAACGAAC
This sequence comes from Clostridiaceae bacterium, assembly GCA_012519925.1. Taxonomy (GTDB): domain Bacteria; phylum Bacillota; class Clostridia; order Acetivibrionales; family Acetivibrionaceae; genus Acetivibrio. Next base: position 28,045 of record JAAYPF010000010.1, on the reverse strand, counting down.
TCAGAGAAAGATATCTTAAATTTTTCGAAGGTAAGGGTCACTTAAGGCTACCAAGCTATCCGCTTGTACCGCAAAAGGATCCAAGTCTTTTATTAATAAATTCAGGAATGGCACCTCTAAAGCCATATTTTACAGGAAAGGAAGAGCCGCCTAATAAAAGAATAGCTACCTGCCAGAAATGTATAAGGACTCCGGACATTGAAAATGTAGGTAAGACGGCGAGGCACGGTACATTTTTTGAAATGCTTGGGAACTTCTCCTTTGGTGATTATTTCAAAAAAGAGGCAATTTCATGGGCGTGGGAATTTGTTACCGAAGATCTAAAAATGCCTGTGGATAAGCTTTGGGTATCAATATACGAGGATGACGATGAAGCTTTTGAAATATGGAATAAAGACATAGGTGTTCCAGTTGAGCGAATAGTCAGGATGGGCAAGGCGGATAACTTCTGGGAACACGGTACTGGTCCTTGCGGTCCCTGCTCAGAAATTTATTTTGACAGAGGTGTGGAAAGAGGCTGTGGGCAACCAGATTGTAAAGTTGGTTGCGAGTGTGACCGCTTTATTGAATTCTGGAATCTTGTTTTCACTCAGTTTAACAAAGATGAACAAGGTAATTACACAAAGCTTCCAAATCCGAACATTGATACAGGGATGGGGCTTGAAAGATTGGCATGTGTTTCCCAGGATGTAGACAACCTCTTTGAAGTTGACACCATTAGAAATGTCTTAGAATATGTATGTAAGACAGCCGGAGTCAAATATCATGAATCGGACAAAACGGATATTTCCATCCGAGTGATAACAGACCATATTAGAAGTACCACTATGATGGTTTCCGATGGGGTAATTCCTTCAAATGAAGGAAGGGGATATGTATTAAGAAGGCTTCTTAGAAGAGCTGCAAGGCATGGAAAGCTCTTAGGCATTAATAAGCCCTTTTTACACGATATTTCCATGATTGTAATAAACGAGTCCAAACAAGCATATCCTGAACTAGAGGAGAATAGAGAATACATACAAAAAGTAATCAGGATAGAAGAGGAAAAGTTTGATTTAACCATTGACCAAGGATTAGTGATATTAAACAAATATATAGAAGAGACTAAGGCGAAAAATGAGGGGACAATCACAGGGAACATGGCATTTGAACTGCATGGTACTTACGGGTTTCCTATTGATCTTACCCGGGAAATAGCAGAAGAAAATGGGCTTTCTGTTGATGAGGAGGGCTTTAGACAAAAAATGCAGCAGCACAGGGATATGGCGAAAGACGATTATCTCAGTAAACAGAGCTCAGCATGGACCGAGGACCTTTACTCAACTTTGGACAAGAGTCTAAAGACAGAATTCGTAGGATATTCAGAAAATTCTATACAGGCTAAAGTATTATATATAATAAAAAATAATGAAGTTGTTAACAGTGCTAAAGAAGGCGATGAAGTCACTGTTATACTTGACAAGACACCTTTTTATGCTGAAAGTGGTGGACAGGTTGGTGATAAAGGTGTTATTGATTCAAAGGATGGAAAGATCAAAATTGAAGACTGCCAAAAGACCGAAGACGGAAAATATCTACACCTTGGTGTAGTTGAAAAGGGAAGTATTGAGACAGGAGCATCAGTTAATGCAGCTATAGATGCGAATAGAAGAATGTCCATTGCAAGAAATCACACTACAACACACCTTCTTCAAAAGGCATTGATTAATGTATTGGGTACTCATGTACATCAAGCTGGTTCATTGGTGGAGCCTGACCGATTCAGGTTTGACTTTTCACATTTCTCCGCTATGACACCGGAAGAGCTTGCAAAAGTTGAAAAGGAAGTAAATGCGAAGATTCTAGCAAGTCTTATAGTTGATACAAAAGAAATGCCCATAGACGAGGCTAAAAAATTAGGAGCTACCGCTCTTTTTGGTGAGAAATACGGGGGTACGGTAAGGGTTGTAAAAATAGCTGATTACAGCATGGAACTTTGTGGTGGAACACACTTAAAGTCAACTTCACAAGCCGGATTTATAAAGATACTGAGCGAAAGTGGAGTTGCAGCTGGGGTGAGAAGAATTGAAGGCTTGACAGGAGAAGCGGCTTTAGCATATTTACATGAAAGAGAAAAACTTATATCCGAGGTATCCACTGCACTAAAGACTTCACCTCAAGAGAGTGTAAGGAGAATAGAAAATATTATTACAGAGCTAAAAAATGCTCAGAAGGAAATCGAACAGCTCCGCGGCAAGCTGGTAAGCGGTTCTTTAGATGAAGTGTTATCAAAGTCTACAGATATAAAAGGTGTGAAGGTGGTTAAAGCAAGGTTTGATCAGCTTAACATGGAAGCACTCAGAAACACAGGGGACACAATTAGAAACAAATTAGGTTCAGGGCTAGTCGTACTTGGAAGCGGCTATGAAGGAAAAGTAAGCTTTGTAGTAATGGCAACAAAGGATGTAGTCGCAAAGGGAATACATTCGGGTAATATAATTAAAGAAGTTGCAAAGGTTGCTGGCGGAGGCGGAGGCGGAAGGCCTGATATGGCTCAAGCCGGAGGAAAAGATGTTTCAAAGATAGATGAGGCACTAGACTATTCACTCAAAGTAGTTGAAACACAAGTAAAATAATTTTAATATAATAAACTTAAATACAAGCAATCAAAGAAGGGATGACGTAATATGGATAATTGTATATTTTGTAAAATTATTAAAAGAGAAATTCCATCGGAAATTGTTTATGAAGATGAAAAGATATTGGCCTTTAAGGACATCAATCCTGTTGCACCAGTACATGTTTTGATAATTCCAAAGGTACATGTTAGAAATGTTATGGAAATAGACCATCAGAATGCAGATATCTTAAAGGATATTCATTTGGCGGCAAAACAGATCGCATTAAAGGTAGGGCTTGGGGATAAGGGCTTTAGATTAATAACAAATTGCGGAGAGGAAGCGGGGCAGACGGTATTTCACCTCCATTATCATTTGATAGGCGGAAAAGAATTAGGGCCAAAAATAATATAAAACAAATGTTGAATTATATTGAAATAGTTTATGAAATGTGCTAATATTATTATGATTAAATTAGTAGAAAATTTACAATACAGATAAAATACAGCTTTTTAACATTTCTACTATAATGACATTTTCTAGCTACTTTATCAGGTTTGCTTCTGTTGGTTTACTTAAGTAACTTTCATAATCTTGTTTAAGATTCTAATGCACTGTTTATGTATTTGACGATGTAGAGTAAGGACGATGCAGGGTATTATTATATTTTTAGTAGGTTTAAGGGGGAATTATAATGGGTAGGGTGTTTAGAAAACTCTCAAAAAAGATTATATGTTTGTGTTTAGGTGCGGCAATGGTTTTCGGTATGACCTTTAGCGTATCCTACGGTATGGGCTCAGACATAAATCCGGTGCAGAAAATGATTCTAGAAGCAATTGATCTTGATAAGTCAGACAGGCTTGCTTTTTCTGATTTGCTTGAAGAGATCACAGACAGCAATTATCTAGATTATGTTGACGATGTAAGCGATATTATACCATTGTCCGATCAAGATATAGCTGCAGCACTAAAGGTTTATGGGAATTATCCTAGTACATATAAGAGCAGACTTTTATTTATGATTGATCAATTCAATTTAAGTAAAATTTCTGCGAAAGACTATACTACGTTTGGTTTTAGACGTATTCAAAAGATGATTAACTTTGAAGTTACTGGTGATTATTATGATGACAGGGGTATAAGATTATTTGTCAGCATATTTGACAATTTAAGACTTCTTACTGGAAAGGATGCTTTTTATGATAAAGCTTCCGATGTCTACAAACTAGATATAAAAGTAGGAAGTAATGTTCTTAAGACAGAAATGGATAAGCTTATAACAAATATCGAGACACTTAACAATAGAGGTATTGATACTTTTGATGAATTTATAGATTATGTTGAAGGCGTAATCAATGCCCATGCTAATATCGAGATATATAATTTTAAGAGGTTCTTAAAAAGTGAAGGCTTAGGTTATAGTGGAGCACTCGAAAAGCCTACGGATGATGGACCAAGTGTTACACCTATCCAAAAGCTTTATCTCGAATTGATTTCCCTCAGTAAGGCCGAAAGAGATCTATTTATGTTTAATGTATTAGATGCAATAGGCGACGGTAATTTAGCAGACATTAGAAAAGAAGCAGAAAAAATACTCGGTTCTATGCCAAGTGAAGATATAAATGCAGCTTTAGAAGCTTTTGCTTCATACTCCGATGACAATAAGGCTACAATAAAATGGGCAATCAAATATTTTGGAATGAGTGTTGAAGATGAGGGTTTTGATACATCTAAATTTAACGATATAACTGAAAGAATCAATTTTGCTTTCACAGGGGACTATGATGATGTAAAAGGCTTCATGTTATTTGTTAAGGTCTTAGGTACATTGAGAGGGTTATCAACCGATGATTTCATATACGATGCAAAAGATGATCCATACAAAATAGATATTAATGTTTCAAGGTTGGCAGTATATAACACCTTTAAGTCAAAATTAGACGTAATGATAAGGGCGATGGATACATTAACAGCTAGAGGAATTAATTCTTTTGATGATTATATTGAAGAATTTGAAGCTACAGTTAATGCTCATCCAAATGACCAGATTTACTACTTTAAGAAATTCTTATGGGAAGAGCGTTTTGGTTACAAAGGTAGTTTGCCAAATCCAGCCGATGTAACTCCAGAACCAACAGTAACACCTACACCTGAAGTAACACCAAGACCTACTGGTGGCGGCGGTTCATCCGGTGGTGGCGGTTCATCTGGTGGGGGCGGCGGTGGAGGATCGTCAAACACAACATCCACACCAAGACCTACTAGCACAGCAGTAGTACAACCTACACCTACAGCTATGCCGGGAGCAAATCCTTTTACGGATTTATCAGATACTCACTGGGCGAAAGATAATATGCTTGAACTTGTTACAAAGGAAGTATTAACAGGATATCCCGATGGTTCAGTAAAGCCGGATTTACAAGTAACAAGAGCTGAAATGGCTGTAATTATAGCAAAAGCTATTGGACTTTCACCAGTTGATAAACCTGACCTTAAGTTTAAGGATAAAGATGAAATAGGTGATTGGGCTGCAGGATATGTTCAAGCGGCTGTTGATAAGAATATAATTGTTGGCTATGAAGATGACACCTTCAGACCTTCCAACAAATTGACAAGAGAAGAAATGGTTGTAATGGTAATGAAGGCCTTCGGCTATGAAGCTGTTGAAAAGGCAGAGCTTAAATTTGCAGATAATGCCGATATCGGAAGCTGGTCCTATGGATTCGTAGCAAAGGCTGTGGAGTTGGAAATAGTAGTTGGTTATCCAGACAATACATTTAAACCTAAAAAGGATGTAACAAGAGCGGAAGCTTCTACTGTTATCGTTAATTGCATAAAGGCAGCGGAAGCTAAGGCAGATAAATAATTGTTAAAGTACATATATTAAAAGTTAGTATGAAAGAGTTTTAAGTGTTATTTAAATTAGGCAACTGGTTATAAAACCGGTTGCCTAAAGTTTATTTCCTTGCTATTTAGTATAGAAGTATTATTCTTTCAAGTCAAAGGTTTGTTAAGTGTTATTTATACTTTGCATTTTGTGTGTCCAAGCTGTATAATATGATTAATACACTATATTTTAGGCAGACAGGGGAAGGTATTTTAATGGTCGATATTCATTGTCATATATTATATGGAATAGATGACGGTCCAAAGAGTCTTGAGCAATCGATGGTATTAGTGAGGGAGCTTCAGAAGAAAGGTATAGAGAAAATTATAGCTACGCCTCATTTTATTAGCGGAGATGACTATGTTCCGACACCTGAGGAAATAAGGGAAAAGGTAAGACTTCTTCAACAAGAAATTGATAGAGAAGAAATAAAGCTTAAGATTTATTCGGGCATGGAAGTTTATGCTTCTTATGATATCATTGAAAGAATAAAGAACAATGAGATACTTTCGTTAAACGACTCTAAATACATACTAATTGAATTTCCTTTCGAGACAATTCCTAAGTATATGTCAGAACTTTTATTTTCCATGCAATTAGAAGGTTTTACTCCTATTATTGCACATCCTGAGCGATACTGTTTAGAATATAGGAAAAGTAAGCTGTTAAAAGAGCTCGTTGACAAGGGAGTTCTATTGCAGATTAATTCTGAGAGTATTATAGGTGCTCATGGGAAAAGAGCAAAAAGAGCAGCCTACGAGTTATTGAAAGCTGGGATGGTACATATTGTAGGCACAGATTCCCACAGCCTGAACAGAATACTGTCAGATAAACAGGAAATTGAAAAGAAAATCACTGATCTTTGTGGTTTTGAAAACGCTGAAAGAATTATGTATACCAATCCTCAGCGAGTACTGGAAAACGAGGATGTTCTAAGTATGTGTTCGGCTAAAAAGCGACTACTAATGGTAGGAATACTAAGAAAATTACGTCTAAAGATGTAAGAAAGTGCATTATATTAATTGACAACAATTTGCAAATATATTAATATTGTTTTTGTATAAAAGAAGGAGTACAAGTATGAAAAAAGGGATTGTTGTTTTTTTAGCTATGTTACTGACTGTAGGTGCAGGAGTTTTATTACCCCTTCTTACTCAACAAGATAAAGATGGTGCTACAAAAGGTACAGCTGGCAATTCAACACCCGGGATTATAACACCTGTTGCAGTGATTGACACTGTTGTGACTCATAATTCGGACATTGCTACACCATTGGCTACGCCAACCTCGAAGTACAAATCCGATGTTATTCTTAGGACTCCAAGTCCTACTAATAAGTCACAAAATGTAGAAGTCACTCAAGAGGGGAAAGCAACACCAAAACCGACATTGTCTGAAGGTGACAAAAAGGAGCCCACTCCAAAGGCAACAAAGAATGCTGAATCAGTGAGCTGGGTAGAAAGAAAGATCAAAGAACATAGAGATGAGATTGATGATGAGGACCTTGCAGATTTTCGCAGGATATATTCATCGGTCAATATAGCATATATACAAGGTCTAATGGATGAAGGTCTAGATGACGAAGGAATGACAGAGCTGAAATCATATTTAAGAAATACACTTGGGGGAGACTATGAACGTGCAAAAGAGCTCTTCTACAGGTATTCATATTTATTATCCGAAGTTTAATCAATTTTTGAAAAGGGGATTTTAAAGTATGGGGAAAAGTGATTATATTGAGATTGACTTAAGGGAAGTATTCGTAACACTTCTAAAAAAGTGGTATATTATTGCGATTTGTTTTATTTTAGCGACCAGTTCAGCTTTTGTAGTGACTCAATTTTATATGAAGCCTGTTTATAAGGCACATACCACACTTTTCTTAGGTAAAGAATCAGATAAGGTGGCAAGCTTGAGCATTGCTGATATACAGATTAATAATCAGCTTGTAAACGACTATAGAGAATTACTCAAATCAAATCTTGTTGCCGATAGTATAGAAAAAAAACTTGGTGTTAATGCAGGTAGGTTCAAAAGGAATGTAAATGTTCAGACAGTAAAGGATTCAAGAATTTTCAGTATAAGTTATGAAGACACAGACCCCCAACTTGCGGCAGATGTTGTAAATGAACTTGCCCTTGTAATAAAGCAAATGGCATCGGATATAATTCAAGTAAAAAACGTAAAGGTTATAGATACTGCAAAGACGCCTACGTTCCCTGTAAGTCCAAGCAAAAAGAAAAATGTAGGATTGGCTGGTATTGTGGGTTTAGCACTAGGTGCTGGGTTGATATATTTATTGGAAATGCTGGATTATACCTTTAAGAAGCCAGAAGATGTAGAAAGACAGTTGGAATTGAATGTCATCGGTACAGTACCGGAATTTGAAGGGGGTAAGAGAGGTAAAAGAAAAGCAAAAGATCCTAAAGTACTCGAGCAGGATTACCTCAAAAACCTTATTACAAAAAATGATCCAAAAGCACCGGCTTCAGAAGCCTTCAGAGAAATTCGTACAAATTTGCATTATATGAGCGTAGATAAGGAACTGAAGTCTATAGTAATCACCAGTCCTACCTTAGGAGATGGTAAAACAGTAACAGCTGTAAATGTGGCAGTGGCTTTTGCCAAATCAGGCAAGAAAGTTCTAGTCATTGACGCAGACTTAAGAAAACCAAAGGTGCATCACTATTTTGGAATAGCAAATGAAAAGGGCTTAACTAATATCATTAAGGGTGATATAGACGATAAAGAAATAAATTCAATGACCCTTAGGGGAATACAAAATCTATTTGTTATACCAAGTGGTCCTATTCCACCTAATCCAGCAGAAATTCTAAGTTCAAATAAAATGCAACAGTTGTTGGAAAAGTTGAAAGACGATTACGATACAATAATAATAGATACTCCACCAGTAGGACAAGTAACCGATGCGGCAATCCTTGCAGGTACAACCGACGGAGCTATATTGGTATTTGCTTGTAGTCAAACAAGAATTGATATGGCAAAGAGAGCAAAGAAAGCACTTGCAAGTGTTAATTCCAACATTATAGGTACTGTTTTGACAAAAATGGATACAGGAAGAGGCAATTACTATAATTACGAATATAAGTAGTGATTAAATTATAAAAAAATATTCTAGGGGGTATTTTAAGCATAATGAATAATTTTTCAATTAAGCAAACAGGAATTAAAGACTTAGTTATTATTGATTCAAAAGTTTTTGGGGATAACCGGGGATTTTTTCTGGAATCGTATAATAAAGAATCATTTAAAGAACTAGGACTTAATATGGAATTTGTTCAGGATAACCATTCAAAATCAAAAAAAGGTGTTCTTAGAGGTATCCATTTCCAGACTAAATATCCTCAGGGAAAATTGGTAAGAGTTATAAAAGGAAGAGTCTATGATGTAGCAGTAGATCTTAGAAAAGGAAGCGATACTTTTGGTAAGTGGTATGGAGTTGAACTGTCGGAGGAGAATAAAACAATGTTTTATATTCCAGAAGGATTCGGACATGCCTTTCTAACTATGGAAGAGGATACAGAGTTTTTGTATAAAACAACTAACCTATACCATCCTGAGTATGATGCAGGAATAATATATAATGATAGTGATATCGCAATTGAGTGGCCAGATATGGATTGTGAGTTTATATTGTCTGAGAAAGATAAGATTTTGCCTACTATAAAAGAAGCAGGCTTATAATTTGGGGAGGGTACTATGAAGGTAATAGTGACAGGCTCAGAAGGGCAGCTAGGAAAGGAAATTATACGTCAACTTGATAAAAGTAGATATGATATTACTGCTGTCGATTTAAAGGAAATAAATATCACAATTCTCGAGGATGTCCTCTCAATGGTCAAGGGATTAAATCCTGATGTTATTATCAATTGTGCTGCTTATACGAATGTAGATGCTTGTGAAACGGATTTTGACAGTGCGTTTGCTGTAAATGCAATAGGTCCAAGAAATCTTTCTATTGCATCGAAGGAAGTAAATGCAAAAATAGTGCATATTTCAACAGACTATGTGTTTGATGGCGCAGGTATTTTAAGAGATAGTAATGCAAGACCTTATTTGGAGTTTGATGATACTATACCAAAAACTGCCTACGGCAAAACAAAGCTTGAAGGTGAGAAGTTTGTCAAGCTTTTTAACGATAAGCATTATATTATAAGGACTGCATGGCTTTATGGAGAAGGTAAGAATTTTGTCAGAACTATGTTGACACTTTCTGAAACAAGAGATGAAATTAAAGTGGTAGGGGATCAGAGAGGAACGCCAACAAGTACGGAAGAACTTTCGGGGATGATAAGATATTTGATTGAAACTGAAAACTATGGACTTTTTCACGGAACATGTGAGGGACAGTGTACATGGTATGAGTTTACAAAAGAAATATTCCGTCAGAAAGGAATATCAACAAAGGTAGTTCCTTGCACAACTGAGGAGTATCCAAGTCCAACACCCAGACCGAAATATTCTGTTTTGGAAAACTATATGCTCAAGATGACGTCAAACTTTATGTTTAAAGAATGGCAAGAGGCTTTAGAAATATATTTAAAAAGGCAGGTATAATATGAAAACTTATTTAGTTACAGGTGGGGCTGGTTTTATTGGTTCAAATTTTATTCACTGTATGTTAAACAAGTATGGTGATAGTATAAGAATTATTAATGTAGATTTGCTTACATATGCAGGAAACCTCGAAAACTTGAAGGGGCTTGAAGATAGAAAAAATTATACTTTTGTAAAAGCTGATATATGTGATAAGGAAAGAATAGAGGAAATATTTAAGAATAATGATATAGACTATGTAGTAAATTTCGCAGCAGAGAGCCATGTAGACAGGAGCATAAAAGATCCAGAAGTCTTTGTAAGGACAAATGTTTTAGGAACTCAGTGTTTGTTAAATATTGCAAAGAACTGTTGGGAAAAGGATGATGAAACATTTTTACCAGGTAAGAAATTTTTGCAGGTATCTACTGATGAGGTGTATGGTTCGCTAGAACATGAAGGATACTTCACTGAAAGTACTCCTATTGACCCACATAGTCCTTATTCTGCAAGTAAAGCTGCTGCTGATATGATTGTAAAAGCATATTATGATACCTATAAAATGCCGGTGAATATAACAAGATGTAGCAATAATTATGGAAGATTTCAGTTTCCTGAAAAGTTAATTCCGCTAGTAATTAACAATGTATTAAGCGGTAAGGAACTTCCTGTCTATGGAGACGGTAAAAACATAAGGGATTGGCTCTATGTTGAAGATCATTGTATTGCAATTGATCAAGTTATAAATAATGGTAAACTTGGTGAAGTGTATAATATTGGTGGACATAATGAGAGGCAAAATATAGATATAATTAAGACAATTATAAAAACTGTGAAGGAAACTTTAGAGGAAAGTGATCCAAGAATGAATAATATTTCCGATGACCTTATAAAGTTTGTTAAAGATAGGAAAGGTCATGACAGAAGATATGCTATAGATCCTAAAAAAATTTCATCAGAGATAGGATGGCTTCCGGAGACTGCATTTGAACAGGGAATTGTAGAGACTATAAAGTGGTACATTCACAATACAAAATGGATTGAAAATGTTACATCAGGGCAGTATCAAGAATATTACAAACAAATGTATGGAAAAAGTAATAGCGGGGTTTTTTAAATAATATATAAGGGAGTATGAACATATGAAAGGTATAGTACTAGCAGGGGGAGCAGGAACGCGTCTACATCCCATAACAAAAGGGATTTCAAAGCAACTCCTACCAATATATGACAAACCGATGATTTATTATCCATTGTCGGTACTTATGATGTCAGGAATACGCGAAATACTGATAATTTCTACTCCTAGGGATTTGCCCTTATTTGAAGGACTTCTCGGAGATGGAAGTAATTTAGGAGTGCGTTTTTCCTATGCTGTACAACCTGAACCAAAAGGACTAGCAGAAGCCTTTATAATAGGTGATGAGTTTATTGGCGATGATAGCGTTGCACTGATTTTAGGTGACAATATATTTTATGGTCAATCCTTTGATCAAATGTTGGAAAAGGCTGTAGAAAGAAAAGAAGCTGCAACAATTTTCGGGTATTATGTAAAAAATCCTTCAGCCTATGGTGTTGTCGAGTTTGATAAGGATAACAATGTTATATCCATAGAGGAAAAACCAAAGAATCCAAAATCAAACTATGCTGTTCCGGGTCTATATTTTTACGACAATACAGTAGTGAATATTGCAAAAAACTTAAAACCTTCTCAAAGAGGAGAACTGGAAATAACCGATTTAAACATGGCGTATTTAAATGAGGGAAAGTTAAAAGTAGAGTTATTTGGGAGAGGTATGGCATGGCTTGATACAGGAACACATACAGACCTACTTAAGGCTTCAAACTTTGTTCAAACCATTCAGGAAAGACAAGGCCTTTATATAGCGTGTCTTGAAGAAATTGCGTTAAAGAATAATTTTATTACAAGAGATCATTTGAAGAATTATATTATAGATAATAAGTTAAATAATGAATATGGAAATTATGTAGCTAATTTATTGGAAGTATTTGATAAATAGAGAGTATTTGTGAGGCACTTATGGACTGTTAATCGTTGGGGGGTCACGTTATCAGTAGATAGGGAATATACAGTGGGAGTTATTGTAGCTTATTGAGTTTGATAAGTGAAGGGGCGAAGCTATGCCTATTGAAAAAATGTATTGAGGGGTAATTGTTCATGTATTGGTATGTAATGTTTGTAAAATCGGGGAAAGAAAGAAAAATAGAGCAGTTCTTAAGTAAACAGCTAGATGAAGAGATATCTTTGCCTTTTATTCCATTGCAAGAAATACTATTTCGAAAAGCAGGAATTTTAAAAAGAGAGATAAAATTGTTGTTTCCCGGTTATGTATTTATCGAGTCTATGTTACCATCTCAAGAGTTTATAAAGGAAATTAATACTGTAATCAACAGCTATAGCGATATTATCGGGTTATTAAAGTATTCTGACACAGAAATTTCTATGAAGGAATCCGAAAAAAATATGATGATAAATCTGTGCAATAACGAACATTGTATTGAGGCATCTTATGGTGTCATTGAGGGTGATATAATACGTGTATTTGAAGGACCTCTAAAGGGCTTAGAAAGTGTTGTAAGAAAAGTTAACAGGCATAAGAAAGAAGCTTTAATTGAGATAGAGATTATGGGCGATGTAAGATTTGTAACTGTGTCATTGGAGGTTGTTGATAAAGTAACGTGTAGTAGTTATTAAGTTTGTGTTAATTATTTAGAGCAATTTTTATCATATAGTTTATAATGGCTACATACAGAAGATTAACATTATACAAGCGAGGTGAAGTAATTATGTCTAATATTGTAGTTGCAGGAGCCGGATATGTAGGATTATCAAATTCGGTACTACTAGCACAGCATAATCAAGTTACAGCAGTAGATATTATTCAAGAAAAAGTTAATAAAATAAATAATAGAGTCTCACCAATTGTTGACAAAGAAATTGAAGAATATTTAGCAAACTATAAACTTAATCTTAAAGCAACAACAGATGGTGACAGCGCATACAAAGAGGCGGATTTTGTTATAATTTCAACACCAACAAATTATGATCCAGTAAAAAACTATTTTGATACATCTTCAGTAGAAAGTGTTATTGAACAGGTAATGAAATTAAATCCAAACGCAATAATGGTTATTAAATCTACAGTACCTGTTGGGTATACAAAAAGTATTCGTGAAAAGTTAGGATCAAATAATATTTTATTTAGCCCTGAATTTTTAAGAGAAGGACGTGCTTTGTATGACAACCTCTACCCGAGTAGAATAATAGTAGGTGCACCTTGGGACGATGAACGCTTAGTGATAAAAGCAAAAGAGTTTGCTGATCTTTTGAGAGAAGGAGCTATTAAAAAAGATATTCCGGTACTATTTACTGATTTAACTGAAGCAGAAGCAGTAAAGCTTTTTGCAAATACATATCTAGCATTACGTGTAGCATACTTTAATGAGCTGGACACATACGCTGAAATGAGAGGTCTTAATACACAACAAATTATTGAAGGAATCGGATTAGATCCCCGTATTGGTACTCACTATAATAACCCGTCTTTTGGTTATGGGGGATATTGTCTGCCTAAAGATACAAAACAATTGTTGGCTAATTATAATGATGTTCCACAAAGCATTATGAATGCTATTGTTGAAGCAAATCGTACCAGAAAAGACTTTATTGCAAGCCGTGTGTTGGAGAAAGCGGGCTATTACTCATATGATGAAAACACCGGCTATGATGTGAGTCGTGAAAAGAAGGTTGTAATTGGTGTATACCGTTTAGCTATGAAAGCAGATAGTGATAACTTCCGCCAGAGTTCAATTCAGGGAGTGATGAAGCGAATTAAAGCAAAGGGGGCAGAAGTAGTAATTTATGAGCCTAATTTGGAAAATGGCAGTACCTTCTTTGGGAGTAAAGTAGTCAATGATTTGCAAAAATTTAAGGATATGAGTGATGCTATTATTGCAAATCGATTTAGTGATGAATTGGCTGATGTTGAGAGTAAAGTGTACACGAGAGATTTATTTAGAAGAGACTAACGAAAGTTGAGTTGACTGACAAAATGAGCGAAAAGGAATCGAAATTGAAAATATGTTTTGCTGCATCTTCCGGTGGGCATTATGAGCAATTAATGATGTTGAAACCACTAATGGGGAAATATGATAGTTTCATAATGACTGAAAAGACAAAATATAAGGCAAAACTTGAAGGAAAAAAAACATATTATGTAATGCAGGTTAATAGAAAGGAAAAACTTTGCTATTTAAAGTTAATTGCGATTTCAATAAAATCTTTAGCGATATATTTGAAGGAACGACCAGATGTCATAATTTGTACTGGGGTATTGGCTATGATTCCAATTTGCCTTGTTGCAAAAGCTTTTGGTAAGAAATTGATTTACATTGAGTCATTTGCAAAAATTACATCTGCAACACAAAGCGGGAAATTACTTTATAAATATGCGGACCAGTTTTATGTACAATGGGAAAGCATGAAAGAAATCTATCCCAAAGCAATATATTTGGGTGGTATATACTAGGAGAAAAAAATGATATTTATAACTTTAGGTTCACAAAAATTTCAATTTGATAGACTTTTAGAAAAAATTGATAAGTTAGTTGAAGAAAGTCTTATTTGTGAAGATGTTTTCGCACAGTATGGGTATAGCGAATATCGACCTAAGTATTATGAGGGCAAGAATTTTTTAGATAGAGATGAATTTGCTAATTGGATGAAAAAAAGTGATATTGTAATTACCCATGGAGGTACAGGAGCAATAATTGGTGCTGTAAAAGCTGGAAAAAAAGTAGTAGCAGTTCCTCGATTAGCAAAATATGGAGAGCATGTTGATGACCATCAATTACAAATACTTAATCAGTTTGACGGTATGGGTATTATTGCTGCATGTTACGAACTAGAAAACTTAGGTGAGTGTTTAAGACAAGTTGAAAATGTAGAATTATGTAAATATGTCTCTAACACAAATACAATAATTAAGAGTATAGAGGAGTATTTAGATACAATTAATAACAAATAAGCAAGTAATTTGGTTTTTTGGAGGTTATCTGTTGAAAAAAGTTCTAGTAATTAATACTAATCATTATGATTATACAGGAATTGTCTCATTTATAAGGAATTATTGTTATGCTGTAAATGATAACAATCTTATAATTGAATATGCTGCTTTTGAAATTCATGATCAATTCCGTAATGAATTAGATGAATTAAAATTGACATATTATGAAATTCCGGGGAAAAAGAGATCTCCATATAAATACTATTTAACTCTAAATAAAATACTTAAGAATAATTATGATGTTGTGCATGTTCACGGTAATAGTTCATTGATGGCTATAGAATTATTTTTGGCACGTTTGCATGGAATAAAAAAAAGAATTGCACATTGTCATAATACAACTTGTGAACATATGATGTTAAATCGAATATTACGACCATTATTTATTTTTAGCTGTACAGATAGATTAGCATGTTCTATTGATTCTGGTAAATGGATGTATGGAAATAATAGTTTTGTAGTTATGACGAATGCAATTGATCTAGGTAAATTTTCTTTTAATGAAAACAAAAGATATAACATTAGGAAAGAGTTAAATATATTGGAAAACGAAATTGTCCTTGGACATGTTGGACATTTTAATGAACAAAAAAATCACAATTTTCTTGTTAATATATTTGCTCAATTTCATAAAAAACATCCTCATTCTAAACTTCTTTTAGTAGGTGGTGGAGTTTTAGAAAATGAAATTAGAACTAAAGTGAATGATCTGCAATTAACAGATTCAGTTATATTTCTAGGTAAAAGGAATGATATAGAAAATATTATGTGTGGTATGGATTGTTTTGTTTTTCCATCAAAATGGGAAGGTTTAGGGATAGTTTTAATTGAGGCACAAGCCACAGGATTACCGTGTTGTGTATCATCTAAAGTGCCAGAAGAGGCTCAAATGACAAGTGCTTACTATAGAATAGACTTAAAGAATTCTGTTGATGATTGGTTTGAGGTTGTAGACTTAACAATAAATAATAAACACGATAGGAAAGAGTTAAGTACAGAGAATAGTATAGAAGTAGAAAAAAGAGGATATAGCATCCAATTAGAGAGAAAAAAATTGGTTAATATCTATTTGCAATAATATTGATGAATAGATGGGTGATTATTAATGAGAGAAATATATGCTTATAAAGGATTAGATGAGGAAGTCATGAAAAGTTCATCAGGAGCAGCTTTTATAGGCTTTTGTAAAGTGTTTTTCAATAAATGTAAAAATGAAAAAGGTTACGTTTATGGGGCAACTTTTGATGAAAATTTAGATGTCATACATAAAGGAGTTTCTACACTAAAGGAGTGCGAAGCTTTCCAAGGATCAAAATATGTAAAAAGCAATTGTAAAAGGGTTTATCTAGATATTGAGACAAAGATAAAAGAAGGTGCAGCAGTGTTGTTTTCTGGTACACCGTGTCAGGTTAGTAGTTTGAAGAAGTATCTTGATATACGTAAAGTTGATCGAAAAAAATTGTTTTTAGTGGACATTATTTGCCATGGCACACCTAAACCTATAATTTGGAGGGATTATAAAAAGTGGTTAGAAGCTAAAAATGGATCGCTATTGAGGAAATATTGTTTTCGTTTTAAGAGAGAGGGATGGAAGGCATATCCTGCATTAGCCTGTTTTGAAAATGGAAAAAGTTTAAAGAATACTAGTGATACTTCTGTTTTTTCTAGACTGTTTTTGAAGAGATATAGTATATCAAAAGGATGTTTTTCGTGCAAATATTCTAATATGAATCGCGAAGGAGATATAACAATTGGAGATTTTTGGGGAATTGAAAATATAAGGTCATCTTTCCCTTCAAAAAAAGGAGTTACTTTAGTTTTAGTGAATACAGAAAGTGGTAAACATTTAATAAATGAAATGGATAGTGAAAGTAATGAAGTAGTTATTGAAAAAATAAATTGTAGTAATTTCATTAACTATCAGCACAATTTGCAAAGACCAACAGAAGAACCTAATGGATATGATTCCTTTTGGAGTGATTATAAAACAGCTTCTTTTGATGATATAGTCAAAAAATATTTAGGATATGGATTAAAATATAAAATTATTTTTTCAATAAAAAAATATATACGAAAAACACCATTAATCAATACTTATAGAAAATTAAAAAATAGGTGAGGTAGGTTATGAAAATATCATTAATTACGGTACATGGATATAGAAATTATGGATCTGTGTTACAAACATATGCTACACAAGAGAAATTCAAAGAATATGGAGCTGAAACAGAAGTAGTTAACTATGTACGTGAAGATAGTAATGATGAAAATTTTACAAAATGGTTGATAGAGAGGACTTTAGGTAATAGCAAAAATCTTGCTAAGAAGTTGACATATACAGCTGTAATTTCAAAGTCTATTAAAAAGTTCGCAACGATATGTGATTCATTTTTAAAAGAAAAAGTTAAATTGAGTGGGGAAGTCTGTTATCATTTTGATGATATTACTAATAATATAAGAGAATCTGATATATATTGTACAGGTAGTGATCAGGTGTGGAATGTTAATGCTAATAAAGGAATACTGCCAGCATATTATTTGGAGTTTGTACCTAAAAATAAAAGATGTATTTCTTACGCATCTAGTTTTGGTACAACTCAATTTACTTCAAAACAATTGGAAGAGATGAAGCCATATTTTAAGAAGTACAAATATCTTTCCTTACGTGAACATTATGGAATAAAGCTATTAAATGAAATGGGATATGAAGCAGATTTTGTACTCGATCCTACAATGGTGGTTGACAAGAATTTTTGGTCAAAGCTATTTGAAACTAATCCGGTAAAAGGGAAATATATATTGATTTATCAATTAAACACCAATAAAAGGATGGATGAATATGCTAAGAACGTTCAAAGAATTACCGGATTACCTATTATTCGCATTGGAACAAGATACGACCATGTATTGCGTTGTGGAAAGACTCTTTGCTTTCCATCTGTTGGTGAGTGGTTAACGTTGTTTAATGATGCTGAATATGTATTAACGGATTCTTTTCATGGAACAGCATTTTCAATCAATTTCAACAAACAGTTTCTTTGTTTTTCACCTAAAAATTTTTCTGATCGTTTAATAGATATACTAGAGAATTTCTCTTTAACAGACCAAATGATTTCAGATTATAATGATTTTGAGAAAATTAAAAATAAAATTAATTTTAAAAATGTAAACGAGAAATTAGACTTATATCGTAAATCTACGGATCAGTATTTACGAAAAGCGTTTAGTGATTAACTATTTATTTGAATATTATTTTAATGAGTGTTGTGAGGGAGATTAATGAAAACATTAACTGTATTAATGTCTACATATAATGGAGAGAAATATATAGAGCAACAGTTGGAAAGTGTAGCAAATAATGTGAGTGACGATTTAGATATAAAAGTTTTAGTTCGGGATGATGGTTCTACAGATGGAACTATTCAAAAGATAAATTCATTGACATCTAAATTACCTCTTGAAGTAAAGGTAATTACTGGTCATAATGTAGGTGTTCAAAAAAGTTTTTTGGATCTAATAGATAAAGCTCCAATAACAGATTATTATGCTTTTTGTGACCAAGATGATTTTTGGGCAGATGATAAGGCTATAACTATTATAAGCAAAATGAATGATTATAATTTTAAACCTTGTGTCTGTATATCTAATTACAATATTGTAGATAAAAATCTTAATGTGACTTTTGAAAAAAATTATAAACAACCGTTAGATTATTCAGTGCTTAAAATATTAATGGCAAATAATATACCTGGGTGTATAATGGTATTTAACTGGGAGCTAATGAAATTGTTAAAAGAGAATTCACCTAAAAATGTTCCTATGCATGATGTATACGTACTCTTGATGGCATGTTTATTTGGAGAAATAATTCATGTTCCAAAGATTTTGTTTTCTTACAGGATACATGGAAATAATGCAGTTGGCGTACAAAAAAAACATTTAAGTATAAAACATATTATTAAACAGCAAAAAAAGATAATGAGACGAACTTCAGATGAGTCTGCTGCGACGCTTGCTAGGTATTGTCTTAGTTTATATAAAAACAGACTAAGTGTAGAGAAAATTAAGGAACTTGAGATAGTAGCAAATTCTGATTCTAAACTTAAATATAAACTGAAATTACTAAGACAGAATGAGATATATGTCAATAGTATACGAACAAATTTATTATTAGTAGAACGTGTACTACTAGGGAAAAAATAGCTTTGTTATAAAAGTGTTTGGAGGATATAATGCATCAAAATAAATCGGAATATATACTAGCATTCTCGCATTCGAACTATTTATTAAAGTGTACCGGAACAGAAAAAGCAATGAGAGAAATAGCATTTCAATTTCAAAAAAATAATATACATTACATCCAAGTTTTTTCGTTTTATAATAGTTACTTGAGTTCAAAGACTTCAACATATTTAGGGATTAATATTGATGATCAATTTTATGGCATTGTTGAATGGAAGAACTTGCAAGGAGTACTTAATGATATTGAACGAAAAAGAAATATTAAATTAAACAGCATTCAAATTCATCATTTATTACATCATAAACTAGAAAAGGTTGAGGAATTTTTGAAACAAGTAAATGTTCCTATATATTTTTTTGTTCATGATTATTATACTGTGTGTAAAAGTATTACTTTAATAGATTCTAATGGAAAAAATTGTGGTGCTAGTTTTCCATGCGAAAAAAAGTGTAGTAATTGTAGTTACTATCCAGCTGCATCAGTGGTTTTGAATAGCATGTTAAAGTTTATGGATAATTTACTTATTAAAATTAAAAGAGTAATCGTTCCATCTGAAAATGTTAAAAAAAATTGGGGAAAATTGTATCCCCAATATATAGAAAAGATTATAGTAAGACCTCATTTGTGTTTAGAAGGTGTATATCAACGAAGTCCTATTATTAATAGAAATATAAGGATTGGATTTGCCGGTGCACAGCTTAAGACAAAGGGCTACGATACATGGAAAAGATTGTGTGAGACTATATTGAAGAATGGATCACCGTATGATTTGTTTTATTTTGGGACAGGAAGCGAAAAATTAGATAATGTAAATAATATATCTGTGAATGTATTAAAAGGTTCAAATTCAATGGTTGAAGCTTTAAGAGAGAAGGAAATAGATATATTGTTATTGTGGAATCCATGGTTAGAAACGTACTCCTATGTTTATTATGAGGCTTGTCAGGCCGGATGTTTCATAATTACTAATAAACAAAGTGGTAATATATATGAGGAAACTAGTTTTTATAATAATGGTATAATTTTAGATGGTGAAACAGCTTTATTCAATACAGTTAAAGATGAAAGTACTCTAAGAAATATTATACAAAAATACCAAGAAAATCCGACATACTCACCTGAAAAGTCATATCCTAACACTGATATTTCGGCTTTTTATGAACCTCTATTAGAAGCTCATAATGAAAAAAATAGCGTTTGTATAGGATATAGAAATATAGTATTAACATTAATATATTTAATCAAATTTAAATTAAGAAAAGGAAAATAGAAATGAAACTAGGTATACTAACTTTTCAATTTGCTCATAATTATGGAGCTTTATTGCAAGCTTATTCATTAAAAAAATATTTGGAAGAGAAGCTTAATAGTCACGTTGAAATAATAAATTATGCAAATAGAAGACTAAAGAATGCATATTCACTTGTTCCAGTAAAATCAGTTAAGAGTATTATGAAAGTGCCTATTAAAATACTTCAATATAATAAATTCGTAAAGTTTTTAAAAGACTATATAGAAATAGAAGGAGCATTTTTTCAAAAGATAGATTTTGATAAATATGATATAGTGATTGTTGGAAGTGATCAGGTTTGGAATACAAATATTACATTTAATGATTATACCTATTTCATAAACAATGACAATAGTAAACTTAAAAAAGTATCTTATGCAGCGAGTATTGGAACTGAGGGATTTGAACAAAGTAATGTAAGAGATATAGTTGAAATGCTATCAAAATTTAGTTTGATATCAGTAAGAGAAACATCTGCACAAGAATATTTGAAATCGGATTTAGGTATTACTTCTGAATTAGTTGTAGATCCAGTGTTTTTGCATTCAAAGCAATTTTGGAGTAAGTTAGCCAATAAAATCAATTTTATAAAACCTAATCAATATATTTTATATTACGCATTAAAAGGGGATTCTATACTTGATATGGAGTGTAAGGATCTAGAGAATTCGACAGGATTGCCTGTATATATAATTCACCCTACATGTAGGAAACTTGCGAGGTCAGGGAAGCTACTAATTAATGTTGGACCACGTGAGTTTTTATATGCTATTATGAATGCCAGATATGTGGTGACAAATTCATTTCATGCCACAGCCTTTTCATTAATTTATGAAAAGGATATAAGATTCACTGTTATTGATAAAAAGTCAAATAGAGTTATAAGTATGCTGGAATCATTTGGAATAGAATATGATATGCTTCCTAATGGCTGTTATATGTGTGAAAACTCCTTACTTGACTCAAAAAAATATACAAAATTGTTGTTGAAATCACAACTATTTCTTGATAATATATTAAAAAATTAAAAATATGTTTTTGTTATTGGTTTAAAGGAGGATATTGTGAGAAATGACATTTATACAAGATATTCGAGCTATGATGCAAATTGCCGAAGAGAAGGTGTGAACAAAATAACTATACCTAAAAATATGATGCCGGTAGTTTTCGCATTATTATATATTTTAATATCTCTTTTTTGTACTAACGGAATAATAATGCTGGGTGTTTTTTTAGTATGTTTAATATCTATGATGTTGTTAAAATACAACTATGATTCAATGTTGTTATTTATTTGTGTTTTATTAATTAATTCTAAAGTTACTGCCCTAGATACTTTTTTAGGAGCTAGCCTTACTTTAATAATACATAGTATTTCGAGCATGATAATCCTTATGAAATATCTTCGAAGTAAAGTAAAAACGAGTACATCATTAGTGTCAATTAAGTACTATTTTGTTGTATTATTATATTATATTGGTAGTTGTTTGTATTTTAGGTCTCCAATAACTACTTTTATTACTATACTTTTTATTATGATTTTATCATATGCTATGCAAGGAGTTGCATCTGAAAAGAGTGCAGAGGTAGTAAAGGTATTTTATTATTCGATTTTAATTATGTGTGTAATTGCTTATATAGAATTAATAATTGGTCAAACATTTTTTTACTCTAGATGGATTAGTGAATCTAGATACAGATACAATATTTTAAGAGTTGGAAGTACTGTTGCAGATCCAAATTTTCTAGCCACGTTATTGGTTGTATCATTATGTTTGTTCCAAACACGAGCTTTTAAAGATATTATAGGCAAAAAGAGGATTAGATTAGTATCAATGTTAATGATACTAATGATTGTTTTAACTACATCGCGCACTGCATTGATTACATTAGCGTTAGTGTTTGTTTTTATTATTGCACTTGAATATAAGCCTATTATACTAATTCTATTTCCTATATTATTATTCTTATTACCGAATATTTTTTCAATATTTGATAACATGATTTCAAACTCATTTGTAGAAAGTACAAATTTCAGAAATTATGTTGTTGGAACATCATTGTCTCTTTGGTATCAGAATCCGATCTTTGGCTTAGGATGGGGAAGTGGTTTGAGTAATTTAAGAGCAATCTTAGGAGATACAACTGATACCATGAATACATATATATACTTATTGTTATCAGGAGGGGTTGTTAGTTTAATATCTTATGTATTTTATATTATTATGTTAGTAAAGAATTATATAATTAAGCTGTTAAGAATGGGCAAAGGTGATTCCATATATATTGTAGCGGCTATGATAGCATGGAGTATTATGGCTTATTCTTTAGATTTATATTATATGTTTTTTCTGTGGTTTTTTCCAGCGATACTTATTGCTGTTAATGTCTATGAAAAGTCTGATAAAATCATTAACAAAACATAAAGGCTAAACGTTTAATTAGTTTGTTTGAAAGGGAGTCGTTTAATGACAAGAACCGAGAAATTTATGAGTAATACAATTGCATCTGCTGCATATCAGATGGTTGTGATGATAGTAGGTTTAATAACGCCTAGAATTATGTTAGTAGCATACGGATCAGAAATAAATGGTTTAGTTTCATCGATTACGCAATTTGTTTCATATTTTGTAATAGTTGAGGCGGGATTATCTGGCGCAGCTGTTTATTCACTTTACAAACCTTTAGCGGATAAAGACCATGACGGGATAAGTAGTATTGTAACTGCTACTAGAGATTTTTACTATAAATCAGGTTTTGTTTTTATTGGAATGTTAGTTTTATTAGCAGCTGTTTATCCTATATTTGTTAAAACAGATATGCTTAGTCCTGCATTAATTGCTATATTGGTTTTTGTTCTTGGATTTAATAAAATTATAGATTTTTTTCTGTTGGCTAAATATAGGGCGATTTTAACTGCAGATCAGCGTTCTTATATTATTTCTATTGGATCAATTATTAGCACGGTAATTAATCTTATTATAATTGTTGTATTAGCTAAATATGGTATTAATATTGTATTATTAAAAACAGTGGCAATTTTGTCGGTGATTTTTCGATCATGTTATTTGTATTTTTATAGTATGAAAAAATATTCTTATGTTAATTTGAAGGCTAAACCAAATGTTTCAGCATTGTCTAAAAGGTGGAATGCTTTTTACTTGCAATTATTACAAATTGTACAAAAAGGTACTCCTACAATACTTATAACATTTTTTTCAACTCTTCAAAATGTTAGTATTTATTCAATATTTAATATGGTAATAACAGGACTATCAAGTTTACTAGATATTTTTATGAGTGGATTGTCAGCTTCGTTTGGGGATATTCTTTCTCGTAAAGATATGAAAGTTCTTCATAAAGCGTACAGAGATTTTGAATTCTCATATTATGGTCTTATTACTATAGTATATTCAGTTGCCTTAATTTTAATTATGCCATTTGTACGAATATATACATCTGATATCGTTGATGCAAATTATAATCAACCTATTGTTGGTATATTATTTATTTTAAATGCTTATTTATATAATATTAAAACACCACAGGGAATGTTAGTGATATCAGCAGGTCACTTTAAAGAAACTCAGAAACAAAGCACAATACAGGTCCTTTGTATAATTATACCAGGAATAATTTTAGTGCCTCAAATAGGAATTGCAGGTATTTTAATTGCTTTGATAATATCAAATATATATAGGGATATTGATCTGTTGTTTTATATACCTAAAAAAGTAACAAAATTACCTGTTATGGAGACTTTCTTAAGAATAGTCAGATCGGTAATAACAATGGTTATTACAGTAATTCCAGCAGGTTTTATTTTCAATATGGTGATGAGCGGATATATTGAATGGATCTTGTATGCAATTGCTGTATTGATTTATTCAATAGTAGTTTGGATCGCAGTATCATTTGTATCAGATAGAAAACAGTTGGTTTCTGTTCTAGGCAGATTTAAAAATATGATAAATGCTAAATTTAAAAGGTTATAAATGGGGAATGTAAAATTTGTAAAATTACTTGAAAGGAGTTTGGCGGAATGACTAAATCTGCCAGTAATAATTTGACTAAATACCCACAGGCTTATGCTGTAAAGCATAAGGATATAGACGTTCGTATGGCTTCACGTTCAGGAGGAGTTTTTACAGCACTTTCAGATTATATTCTTCATAATAATGGTGTGATATATGGGTGTTCTTTGGATGAAAATTATATGGCAATTCATACAAGGGCAGTAACAAAAAGTGAGAGAGATGGTTTTAGAGGATCGAAGTATATTCAAAGTGAATTAAGAGATATATTCAAATATGTGAAAGCAGATTTATGTGAGGGAAAGCAGGTATTATTTTCAGGTACTTCATGCCAAGTCGATGGATTGCAAATGTATCTTAGTGAAGTGGACACATCAAAGTTACTTTGTGTCGATATTATATGCCATGGGGTCCCGAGTCCCAAGGTTTGGAAAGATTATCTTAAGTGGACAAGTAAAAAATATAAAGGAAAGATTACTTGTGTAGATTTTAGAAATAAAAAAAAGTATGGGTGGCGTGATCATGTTGAAACTATTGGAATAGAAAATAAGTTGGTTGATAGCAGAATATTTACAACAATATTTTATAGACATCAAATTTTAAGACCATCATGTTTCAAATGTCCATATAAATCTCTTACACATTCAAGTGATATTACAATTGCAGATTTTTGGGGTGTTGAAAATGCAGTGCCTGGCTTTGATGATAATAAAGGGGTTTCATTAGTACTTATAAATACTTCTGTTGGAGAAGGGTTTTACAGCAAAATTAAGTTGCATTTATCTAGTGTGTGTTGTGATGCAAACATGTGTTTACAAGAACCGCTAATAGGTCCGTTTCCAGAACCAATTGATAGAAAACAGTTTTGGGAGTTGTACCGTAAATCGAAGTTTTCTACAATTACAAATAAATATGGTAATAACAATATTGTGTCTAAGATAAAGAAAAAGGTTAAAATTGTATTAAAAAAGAATAAGAATTAAACGTTATTTTTTAGAATCAATGGAAGGAAAATCTCATATGCTTAACATATTAAAAAGAAATAAAAAAAAGTATAATATAAGAACAAAAGAATTAATATATCAATATGCAGATGGGAGATACCTGCCAGATAGTTCCCAGCCAGAACCAGCAAATCCAAAACTCTATACTCCACACAAATCTACAAGATATAAAAAAGTAATCATAGGTAGTAATGGTTTAGCACAGATGCTTATCAACGGACAAGCTATAGATGCTGAGAAAGCGTTACCACAACTTTATGAGAATCGTGAGAATTGTTGTGGATGTACTGCTTGCTATGCAATATGCCCATTTTCTGGCTCTAACCGTTCTAATGATGATAAGGTTGAACTAGATTATAGCTCATCTTGTATTACCATGGAACCAGATGAGGAAGGATTTCTGTATCCAGTGGTGAATGCTTTATTGTGTATCAGATGTTATAAGTGTTTATCAGTTTGTAGCTTTAAAAATAAGCAAAAAGAGAAGGGGTATATTAAAGGATTGATTAATAACCAGTCGTACGAAGAATAAGTATGCACAGTAATATCCAATATTTTGAAGCATGCTGTATTAATCCAAGGATTATTAGTAAGAGCAGAGCTAGCCATTTTATGTGTAAATAAAGTTATGCCAAATTGGAATAGTGTATTAGCAAAGGATACAACTCCCATAACTATATTTAAAGATTTTATTGGTATAGTACAATGAACTATGCTACTTTTATGAGGAGGATAAAAAATGTCTTCATCACAGCCTATAGTTAGGCAAAGAAATTGGTTTTCTGTATTTCCGCAAGTTTTAGTGCTTGTGGTGATTTGTGGCATATATTATTACTTGGGTGTAAGTGGTTTTATTTTTTTCGGTGCAGGAACATATTTATTGCTATCATTTTTTCTAAGAAGAATGAGCCCTATAAACCAAAGAAAGGGTATTGTATATTTAAAGAAAAAACAATATCAAAAAGCTTTAGATGAGTTTAAGTTAAGCTATGAATTTTTTAAGAGATATAATTGGATTGATAAATATAGATTTGTAGTATTGTTATCATCAAGCCGAATCTCATATACGGAAATGGCATTAGCTAATATAGCTTTTTGTTATGGACAGCTTGGGGAAGGTGCTAAATCAAAGGAATACTATGAAAGGATACTTAAAGAGTTTCCTGACAGCCAAATAGCTATTGTTTCGTTAAAGATGTTTGATGCTGCAAAAGATATGAGAGAATAGGTGATCTGTAAATTATTAAAATTCGGAAAAAAGTTATAAATGTCTGATGATAAGTACACCTTTATACATGTTTATACAGGTGATACGATGATTGAGAAAACAGAAGAACTTCCGTTGTTGGGTTTAAGTAGACTTAAAATTGTAAAAAGAGACTTCAACTCCTTGCGGTTGAATAAAGGAATCGAACTCTTTTATGTAGCACTTAATTACATAAGGAGGTATAAGTTTAATGGCAGCATTTGAGGATAATCCAGAAGAATGGCAAAGGCTAGATTGGCGTATATTAGTTAATGGTTCAATTAATCTTTATTTTAGACAAGAAATATTGAATGAATCAATATATTGGTTTTTACAAAACAAATATATCATGTTCGCATTCAATTGTAGTAAGTGGCTACTAGAAGAAGATTTTCATAAAGAAATTAAGGAGGGTTTAAACTTTCCAGACTATTACGGTGAAAACTTAAGCGCATTTAACGATTGTTTGCGGGGATTAGATGTACCTTATGAAGGTGGAGCAATAATAATATTCCAAAGATATGATTTGTTTTATAAAAGGTTTCCAGACATAACCCATGATATTTTGGATATTATTGAAACAAATTCACGGAGACTTTTGTTGACTGGACGTAGATTAATTACATTAGTGCAATCTGATGATCCAGCAATTTCATTAAATTCTGTTGGAGCATGTCCTGTAATGTGGAATAGTAAAGAGTGGCTAAAGCAAAGCAGAGGGTTATAGAAGAGTAAGCTTGAGTTCTTCAATAGACTTTTGCAAAAGCGGTAAATCAAAGGAATATTATGATAGCCAAATAGCTATTGCTTCGTTAAAGATGTTTGATGCTGCAAAAGATATGAGAGAATAGGTCAGAATTGATTAAAAATGCTGACGAGTTTGAAGCTTATTATATGTATTTATTGTATTAAGCAAAATGTGTAGAAATCTTCGAATAATGAAAAGGGTATATATGTACAAAAAACTTGTATTGTTAATTAATTCATTAAACCACACGCTATGCGTGTGAGAATCGAGAAGTTATACTTATGTAATGAAAGATCTAATCTCTCAATGTAAAATAGATGGTGACTCAAACCACTAAAGCACATTGAAAGG
>JAAYPF010000053.1 GCA_012519925.1 Clostridiaceae bacterium | reverse complement strand
TGAACTTGATACATATATCTTATTTTTTGGTAAATATCCACTCCTATTATCACGCCTTCCAACCTCCTGTAAATCATACATACATTATGATTTTACAGGATTTTTTTGTTGAAAGGGGTCATTTTTCGCTAGCGTTTCCCCACTAAAGGGGTCACTTTTATATTAGCATACACACATTAACTGGTAGTTACCAAAAAACAAAAAGTCAATAGTTATTTAAAATACAGCATAATAAATATTTGTATTAAAGACCATAATTGAAATATTAAAGATCTCCACTCATTAGGAACATTATTTTGCTGTTTTAAAAAAACCGTCTTAATGAAATATTTAAATGCAAATATAAGAAAATTCTCATCAATTCTGAAGATTTATGGAAAAAATCTATTTCATAAATTGAAGGTCTTTTTAAATAATCTAAAAAGAAATCCTATATGTGAATTTGATTAAAAGTTTATGGACAAAATATTTTTTATAGATATATTGAATGCGATAAAGTTTCTATATTGTATCTTAATATAATTCATTTAATATCATGAAAAATAATTTTGCTCTTGTAAAGTTTTTTTCATGGTTTAAGTAATTTAGGAGTATAGAAATTTGTATTTTAAAAGTTTGACAAAGGGTGCTAACTTCATAAAATTATGAAATTGCCTCTTTAAAAGAAATTGCTTTAAAGGGCTTACTGCAATGTTAATTTAGGAAAGGTTATTTTTTAAAACGGCTTTATATGGCTACAATAAGTGGTTTACAAAAAAGGAGGTTTAAATAATGGGAAAAGTTGTCGAGATAAGATGGCATGGACGTGGTGGACAAGGTGCTAAGACTGCATCATTGCTATTAGCTGACGCTGCATTTAATACAGGAAAGTTTATTCAAGGTTTCCCCGAGTATGGACCAGAAAGAATGGGAGCACCAATTACAGCTTATAACAGGATTAGTGAAGAAAGACTTACTATCCATAGCAATATTTACGAGCCTGACTATGTAGTGGTAGTGGATGATACATTGATTACAGCAGTGGATGTGACTTCAGGACTAAAAGTAGATGGAGCTATTATTATTAATACCACAAAGACACCGGATGAATTAAAGCCTTTATTAAAAGGATATAAAGGAAAGATATGCACAATAGATGCACGATCAATATCTATTGACACACTAGGTAAATATTTCCCTAATACGCCTATGCTAGGGGCAGTTGTTAAAGTAAGCAAAATAATGGATGAACAGGAGTTTTTAAATAACATGGTGAAATCCTTCAAGCATAAATTTGCTAAAAAGCCTGAAGTTGTTGATGGTAATATAAAGGCACTTGAAAGATCAATGCAGGAGGTAAAGGTAGTATGAGTAAAAAACTAAAAGATGTATCTACAGATGTAACCTGGAAAGAAACAACAAAAGGCGGTACTATACCTTATGCAGGAAATGCACATCTTTATAATACCGGAGATTGGCGGTCAATGAAGCCTATTTGGATTGTGGAAAAATGTACTCAATGTTTATTATGTTATCCAGTTTGTCCTGACACAGCAATATTAATTAATGAAGAAGGAAAAAGAGTAGATTTTGATTATGATCACTGCAAAGGATGTGGCGTATGTGTGAAGGTGTGTCCCTTTGATGCCATTGATTTTGTAGAGGAAGGAAAATAGGAGGTATACAATATGTCAATTAGAGAAAGAATGAGCGGTAATGAAGCTACGGCTGTTGCCATGAAGCAAATAAATCCTGATGTTGTCGCTGCTTTTCCAATTACTCCATCCACTGAAGTACCTCAATATTTTTCAACTTATGTTGCAGATGGTGTTGTAGATTCAGAGTTTGTAGCAGTTGAATCGGAACATAGTGCTTTGTCTGCTTGTGTAGGTGCACAGGCTGCAGGTGGTAGAGCAATGACAGCTACTTCAGCAAATGGTTTGGCTCTTATGTGGGAAATACTCTATATTGCAGCAGCTTCAAGATTGCCTATAGTAATGGCGTGTATAAATAGGGCCTTGTCTGGACCAATAAATATTCACAATGATCATAGTGATTCTATGGGTGCTAGAGATTCAGGATGGATTCAATTGTATTCGGAAAATAATCAGGAAGCATATGATAATATGCTAATGGCTCACAGAATAGGGGAACATCCTGACGTATTACTTCCTGTAATGGTTTGTCAGGATGGATTTATAACTTCTCATGCTATAGAAAACATTGAATTAATTGAGGATGACAAGGTTAAAGCATTTGTAGGGGAATACAAGCCTGAAATGTACTTATTAAATAAAGATAATCCAATAGCGGTTGGTCCTCTAGACCATTTTACACATTGTTTTGAACACAAAAGACAACAAGCACAGGGAATGGTAAATGCCAAAAAGGTTATAATGGAGGTGGCTGAAGAGTTTTATAAGATTTCGGGAAGAAAATATGAATTTTTTGAAGAATATAATGCAGATGGTGCTGAGGCAGCCATAATTTTATTGAATTCTACTGCTGGTACTGCCAAATATGTTTCTGACAAGTATAAAGCACAAGGTAAAAAAATAGCTGTATTAAAGCTAAGAGTATTTAGGCCTTTTCCTGCTGATGAGCTAGCTGAAGCTTTAAAAAAGTATAAAGCTATTGCAATAATGGATAAATCGGAAGGATTTAATGCAGCAGGTGGTCCTTTGTTTACTGAGGTAACAAGTGCAATGTATGCTAAGGGTGTTCTTTCACCAAAAGTAATCAATTACATTTACGGATTAGGCGGAAGAGATGTCAAAACTACAGATATTGAAATTGTTTTTAACAAGTTATTTGAAATTATAAATACGGACAAGGTGGACTCAGTATACAACTACCTTGGTGTAAGAGAATAGGAGGTGTGATAAATGGCGTATAAGTTAAAAGAAGTAGCTAAAAAACCTGAAAGATTAACCGGGGGACATAGGATGTGTGCAGGATGTGGGGCCCCGGTAGTTGTTAGACAGACATTGAGGGCTTTAAAGCCTGAAGATCACGCTGTTATAGGAGCTGCAACAGGATGTTTGGAGGTCAGTACTTTCATATATCCCTATACTGCATGGAGGGATTCATTTATACACAATGCTTTTGAAAACTCAGGTGCTACAGTAGCAGGAGCGGAAGCTGCCTATAAGGCAATGAAGAGAAGAGGGAAAATAAAGGATGATACGAAATTTATAGCATTTGGTGGCGATGGCGGAACATATGATATCGGTTTGCAATCACTTTCTGGAGCAATGGAGAGAGGGCATGACATGGTTTATGTTTGCTATGATAATGGAGCATACATGAACACTGGAATACAAAGATCTTCTGCAACACCTAAATATGCAGATACAACTACTTCACCAGCAGGCAGAAAAGAACATGGAAAGCAGCAGTGGAGAAAAGACCTTACAGAAATTATGGTTAACCATCATATTCCTTATGTTGCTCAAACAGCAGCCATAGGGAATATGAAAGACTTATATGAAAAGGCGGAAAAAGCAATTTATACACAAGGACCTGCCTTTTTAAATGTTTTAGCACCATGCCCGAGAGGATGGCAGTATGATACTCCTGATCTGATGGAAATAAACAAGCTAGCAATAGAAACCTGCTTTTGGCCATTATATGAAGTTATAGATGGTAAGTATATAATAAATTATAAACCCAAAAATAAACTACCTGTAGAAGAGTTCCTCAAAGTTCAGGGGAGATTTAAGCATTTATTCAGACCGGGAAACGAGCAAATGATAGAAGAAATACAAAGGGAAGTTGATAAAAGATGGGCAGAACTAATTACATTAGCAGAGGAGCTTAATTAAGTCAAAATTTTGAAGTATAGATATATTATTAAAAACCCTACATTATAAAAGTTATAACCGATAAAACAAATCTAATTAAAGTGAAAATTGCTTTAGTGTCAAGTGACGCAATTACTTGACCTAAGGATTAGTATAAAAGCTAAGGTGAATCAAATCCCTTAGCTTTTGTCTTTTTCATTTTCTAAAAAGTGTATTGTTTTATAGTAAATTTTTATACTGGGGTTTGGAAAGGGTATTCCCCTTTCAAGGTTCAAGGAGGGTGCTCAGGCTGTTCGTTTCGCTACACTGCACTGCTCGCCTATGCAACCTAGGATACCAAGCATCCGTCGAAGGGAACCATAGGGTTACCTAGAGAACAAGAAAATTTATGAACGATGCGAATTTTCTTGTTCTCTAGGTTAATCCTTATTCTAGCAATCCAATTTAACACGCGAGAAATTTATAGGTACTTTTATTTAGTAGAGCTAAATGAATTGATAAAGAGGGGTGAGGATAAAAAAGGACATGACTTTGCAATTCCAATAAATTTAGACTTTGTTTTTTTATAAAAAAATGATAAAATAGTAATGATAAATAAAAACTTTGTTTAAAATTTAACAGGTGGGGTTGTTAAAATTTTGGTTCTCAAATAAAATTTTATTAAACTTATACCAACATTTCTTCTAACTTTCATGAAAGAAGATTAAGCAAACACAAAGGAAACCATTGTGTGCATAAGAATGTACTTTGTATACACTGTAATGTATACAATCTTTACAAGAAAGTTTTGAAATGTTAAAAAAAAATGCCAAATAGTAAAAAGGGGGAAGAAAAAAATGTCAAGAACTAAACAAGCAATGGACGGCAATACAGCTGCTGCTCATGTAGCGTATGCTTTTACTGATGTTGCTGCCATTTATCCAATTACACCTTCAAGCCCAATGGCCGATTTTGTTGACCAATGGTCCGCTGCAGGTAGAGAAAATATTTTTGGTAACCAAGTTAAAGTTGTTGAGCTTCAATCTGAAGCTGGAGCTGCAGGAACTGTTCACGGTTCTCTTGCTGCTGGTGCTTTAACTTCAACATTTACGGCTTCACAGGGACTTCTTCTTATGATTCCTAATATGTATAAAATTGCTGGTGAATTGCTTCCTAGTGTATTTCATGTGTCAGCACGTACTATAGCTACACATGCTTTGAATATCTTTGGTGATCACAGTGACGTATATTCTTGTCGTCAGACAGGTTTTGCTATGTTAGCTGAATCAAATCCTCAGGAAGTTATGGACTTAAGTGCAGTTGCACACCTTGCTACAATTGAAGGAAGAATTCCTTTTATTAGTTTTTTTGATGGTTTCCGTACATCCCATGAAATGCAAAAAATTGACGTATGGGATTATTCAGATCTAAAAGAAATGTGCAATATGGATGCAGTAAAAGCTTTCCGTGAAAAAGCGTTAAATCCTGAGAATCCAAAAATGCGTGGTTCCCATGAAAACGGAGATGTATTCTTCCAACATCGTGAGGCATGTAATACAATGTATGATGAATTACCTGCTATTGTTGAGAAATATATGAAAAAAGTAAATGAAAAACTTGGCACAAATTATGATCTGTTTAATTATTATGGTGCTCCAGATGCTGACCGTGTTATTGTTGCTATGGGATCATTCTGTGATGTAACAGAGGAAGTTGTAGATTATTTAAATGCTGCTGGTGAGAAAGTTGGACTTATCAAGGTTCGTTTATATCGTCCTTGGGTTTCAAGCAGTTTGCTTAAGGTTCTTCCTAAAACAGTAAAGAAAATTGCAGTACTTGATCGTACGAAAGAACCTGGTGCATTAGCTGAACCATTGTACCTTGATGTTGTATCAACATTACGTGAAGCAGGACTTAATGATATAGTGGTAACAAACGGTCGTTATGGGCTTGGTTCTAAAGACACTCCTCCATCATCAGTATTTGCTGTTTATACAGAACTTAAGAAAGATGATCCTAAGCCACGTTTTACAATAGGTATTGTAGATGATGTTACCAACTTAAGTTTGCCAGAAGTTAAGCCTGCTCCTATTACTGCTGCGGCAGGTACAGTAGAGTGTAAGTTCTGGGGTCTCGGTGGAGATGGTACTGTAGGAGCTAACAAGAATTCTACAAAGATAATTGGTGATCATACAGATAAATATATTCAGGCATATTTCCAATATGATTCCAAGAAAACCGGTGGTGTAACTATTTCACACTTAAGGTTTGGAGATAAGCCAATTAAAAGTCCTTATTATATAAATCAAGCTGATTTTGTTGCATGTCATAATCCGTCATATGTTCTTAAAGGCTTCAAAATGGTACAGGATGTTAAGCCAGGCGGAATTTTCATGATTAACTGCCAATGGTCTGATGATGAGTTGTCCACTAAATTGAATGCTGCTGCAAAAAAATATATTGCAGATAACAATATTCAGCTATATACAATAAACGCTATTGATAAGGCGATTGAAATTGGAATGGGTAAACGTACCAATACAATTCTTCAAGCAGCTTTCTTTAAATTAGCAAATGTAATGCCGATTGATGATGCTATAAAATACATGAAAGATGCTGCAAAGAAGTCCTATGGTAAGAAAGGTGATGCAATTGTTGAAATGAACTACAAAGCAATTGACGCCGGTGTAACTGCACTTCATAAAGTAGAAGTTCCAGCTTCATGGTCAAACCCTGAAGCAGATCCAAAAGCTTATGAACTTGTTGGTCGTTCTGAGACGGTTAAAATGGTTAAAGAGCTTATGATTCCAATTTCATTAATGGATGGTGATAGTCTTCCTGTATCTGCATTTAAAGATATTGCGGACGGAGAATTTGAGCATGGTGCTTCTGCTTATGAAAAGCGTGCTACTGCGGTAACTGTTCCTGAATGGTACCCAGAGAAATGTATTCAGTGTAACAGCTGTGCATTTGTATGTTCACATGCTACAATTCGTCCATTTATGTTGAGCGAAGAGGAAATTAAAGCGGCTCCTTCAAATATCAAACTTGCTGATACAAAGCCAAAGGCTAGTGAGTATAAATTCACAATGAGTGTAACTCCTATGGATTGTATGGGTTGTGGAGAATGTATCACAGTATGTCCAAAGGATGCTATCAGGATGGTGCCTCAAGAATCACAACTTCATGAACAGCCTGTATTTGATTATCTCGTTGCAAATGTAGGTAAGAAGCCTGGAGTGCCAGCTGAGACTACTGCAAAAGGATCTCAGTTTAATCAGCCTCTTCTTGAGTTTTCAGGGAGTTGTGCAGGATGTGCTGAAACATCTTATGCTCGCTTAGTTACTCAACTGTTTGGTGAGCAAATGTATATATCAAATGCTACTGGTTGTTCTTCCATATGGGGAGGTCCTGCTGCGACTAGTCCATATACAGTAAATAAGGATTCACAAAGGGGTCCTGCTTGGGCTAACTCTTTGTTTGAAGATAATGCAGAGCACGGATTTGGTATGTATCTTGGACAGAAAGTTATTCGTGACCAGGCAATTGATAAGCTTGAAAAAATAGCTGCTTCAGACAAAGCTTCTGCAGAACTAAAGGTTGCTATAGCTAAGTTTATGGAAACTAAGGATAGTACAAAAGAAAATACACCAGCAACGGATGCTTTAGTTGTTGAGCTTGAAAAGGCAGCTAAGGCAGGTTGTGAAGCGTCTAAAGAAGTTCTTGAAAAGAAAAAATATCTTGCTAAGAAATCTGTTTGGATTTTTGGTGGTGACGGCTGGGCATATGATATAGGCTTTGGTGGTCTTGACCATGTAATTGCAACAGGTGAAAATGTAAATATAATGGTATTTGACACAGAGATGTATTCAAATACAGGTGGTCAGGCATCTAAAGCTTCTACAATAGGAGAGGTTTGTCAGTTTGCTGCTTCAGGAAAAGAAATTGGTAAAAAGAATCTTGCTGAAATTGCTATGAGTTATGGATATGTTTATGTAGCACAGATTGCTCTTGGTGCTAGTCCTGCTCAGGCTATTAAGGTAATAGCAGAAGCAGAAGCTTACAATGGACCATCCTTGATTATTGCTTATGCTCCTTGTGAACTTCATGGAGTTAAAGGTGGAATGAATCACTGTCAGGACGAAATGAAGAAGGCTGTTGCTTCCGGTTACTGGAATCTTTTCTCCTTCAATCCTGCTCTTAAAGCTGAAGGTAAGAATCCATTTACCTTGACATCTAAGCCAGGTGATGGAACTTATCAGGAGTTTTTGAATAATGAGACACGTTTTACACGTTTGACTCGTACATTCCCAGAGCGTGCGGAAAAGCTCTTTAAGGAATCTGAAAAGGCTGCTATAGAGCGTTATGAACATTTATTAAAACTAGTAGATCTTTACAAATAATATTATAACAAACCAAGATATGCCACACTATGTACATAGTGTGGCATATTTTAGTTTGTTTTCTAGGAAAACTTGTTTATTTCATAGTGTTGAATTGTTTTTGGAGCATTTGGCTGGTAGAAGAAAAACCAAGATGCTGTACTCACAGAAACAACAGCAAGTGTAGTTAAAATAACCGCAATTACCTCAAGTGTTTTTTTCATTTCAATAGTACCCCCCTAATTTTTGTATTACTTTTGTTATTTGTAAAATGCTGTAGCCCTTGAAGTCAAAGGGCTGTATCAGTATATTACTATTATTTCTCCCTCAAAAAAGTGTACAATATAGTTATTAACCCAATATTTCCACAGAAAAGAAGTGAAACAAGTGATAAAACTTTTTAATCAAATTTCACTTTTAGACATTTATGAAGAATCTAAAGACGTCTATCAAAATGACAAACCCGAATTTCTTGAAGTATAGGGATTTACAAAAATAGTTTTTTAAAAAATTCCTATACTCCAAGAAACTCCACTCCTGACCTTCGTGAAATTAAATACGATGAAAAAGAATGACCACTTTACAGTTCTAACATTTATTTACAGCCCAAATCATCATGGCTTTTTGCAGATGCCTATTTATATTACTATATTAATGTAGATATATATTAATACAATTTTTCTTAAAAAAAACTATTAAGCAAATTTTTGTATTGGGTGTATCATAGCGTAAGATTCTTTTGAGAAGACATAACTCTGCTGTTTGACTTAACACAATCTACTAGTCCAATTGCAGGTTTTGCTTCTGTCTATTTTATTTAAATAATAAAACACATTACTTACACTTCATTGTTTTGCAAATACTTTTTAAGGCTTTCTATAGCATCCTTTGCCTCGGTCATATTTTCTTCTTTCATAAGATCAGATATATACTCTAAGTTTTGCAAAAATTCATTATTATTTAATCTACTTTTATTTTTAAAATAATCACTTGTATTTTTTACGGCTAAAGTAAGGATTACAGTTACAAAAAGAGTTAAATATATGTTTATCCTAATTAAAAAGCCATCTATAGATAAAAAGTCATTTGTTTTTTCAAAAACCAGTGTTTTTGTCAATAGAAAAGCTAAAAATACCAATGTTCCAATGGATAAAGCATATACTATAAGTTTTATATAATATTCTCTTTTTTTTGTATCCTTATTTTCTATATCAATTATTCTAATATTATATTTGTAGGAAATAAATACTAGAGCTAACTGAAGCAAACGAGTTGGTAAAGAAAGAAGAAATAGTAGGCCTATATTTGAGTAAATAATATCAATACTATTAGATATGAAAGGTTGGGCAAGTGAAAGCCATATTACTTCTGTTGCAACCTGTATTGTAAGTCCGAATATTGAAGCTATGATTGATTCGGATAGATTAAGTTTTAATATAAATATAAAGAGCAAAGGTGTAATTAACACATATACTAAAAAGCTTTCTTCAGTGGATACTCTATTATGAAAATAAAAAGATAATACTGCAGAGATTATAGAGTAAATAAAAAGCCTTATTATATTCTTTTTGTCTTCTTTCAAATAGGAAAACTTTCCGATTGTAAGTATGCTCAGTATTCCGGCTAAAAACGACTCAGGAATACTAATTAATAATAAACTTAAAAATGAGTTACACATAGCTAACACGCCCTTATATTGGTTATTATACGTAATAAACACATAAACTAAATGTTTCCTAAATTATTATCAAGTAGGCATTTATTTTTGTAAAAAAGTCATTTGTACGATTCTATTTCATTTGCAATGGTTTGTATAAGAAGCTTTAGTGTATGTGGACTGATACCTTTCATTTTGGCTTCTATCACTGCTTTTAGATATGCGTGGTTTTCTTTATCTATTGTAAATTGCTTAATATTGTCAGGTAAATCAGAAAACCTTATATATTCATTACTAAAATGTTCACAAGCCGATTCTAATAAATTTTCTTTATATTTTTTCTTTTCATCTATGAGGGTTTGTTCAGTATTATATCTAAACCAGAAATCTGTGCGTACTTGAGCATATTTACTCAAAATATTTATAGTGCCAGGAAATGGTTGTATGTCACCTTTTAAGTAACTTTTAATTTGGTCGGGTATTATTCGGTATCTAGTTTTATCGTAGATATCCTTTGATAGCGTTTCTATCTCCATATTACCCATTATTAACTTTAAGTTATTCGCAAATATGGTCAAATCAAATTTTCTCGTAAAATTATGGTCGTCATTTAAATAGCCTGCAGTTTTCATAAGTTCCTCATAAGGGTAGTTGTATGCTTTAGAGATTATCTTCAGCATTTCTGGCTTAGGATTAGCGTTTTTCCCAGTTCGAGGATCCTTACCTTTCTCTAAGATACTTAAATATGAATAACTTATACCCATATTTTTAGCTGCTTGTCTTATTGACCAATTTTTACTTAATCTTATCTCTCGGAAGAGTTTTCCTAAATCACTCACAAGATCACCTAAATTTTCAATTTGTTACTCATCAATAATATACAACCTTTTACATCTATTGTAAAGTAAAGATAATAAAATTTTGTTATTATATAAAAAATTTAAGCCTTAAAAAATTCATAAGCAAAAAGCTATATTACAAACAAATATCAGCACTTTTTTTAAAAAACTCCATTTGACAGTTTTTTTATTACCTTGAAATATTAGTTCTAAATATAGATATTTAGTAGTTTGTTAGCATAAATTAATGTTATATGTTGACATATATGTAAGCATGAGTTAAACTGTGTAAGTAAAGTATTTCTATTAGGACTATAAAAAGACAAGGGAATTTTCTTGAGGTTAAGGAATTTTTGTTCGTTTTATATTTCTTGCATGGAAGTATTTCTCCGAGATCGAAGAATATTTATTCTGTCAATCCTATTTCAAAGGTAGAAAATTTTAATTGAAATATTTATGGAAGGGTGATTATTAAGAAATGATGTATGCAAAGATAAGACTTCTGAGTGAATCAGTTAAATTTATTGAGTTGTGTCAAGGAAATGTGCTAAACGGGAAAATTAATATTTGTACATACTCGTTACTTTCAGACATAAAGATTGATTTTTTGAAAAATTTCTTGAATACAGAAATGTCGGATTTGTATATAGATAGAGATTTTTTAAACAGAATAAGAAAACTTTTTACAATAAATTATTTGATTAAAAGCAGAGGATTTTCGGATGTAAAAATGAATCTTAATTAAAATTTATTTATATCTCCATTATATAGAAAGAAAAGTTTTAGACCTTGATAAGGATATTAAATCATAAACCTTAATAAGGTTTTTTTATTTTGAATCTATTTTTCGTTAGTACGATTATGAAATAACCCATGCATTATTAATTATTAGAGCCTAAAAGAGGGTGCTAAAAAAGCTTCAAAACAAAAGAACAAGTTTTTGCTGCGAAACAAATTCTAGCATTCGTTTTAATTGCATATATTTAGATTAATGGGCTGTACCAATAAAGTGGAGGTCAAATTACGATGAGTGATTTACGCAATGAGATGTCGCAAGAGTATGATTTTACAGTAACAAATATTATTCCTTTTAAGGATTTTTTTATAGTTGATAGTTCGGCAGGTAAAAAAGTTTTAAGAAAATTAAACTTTTCTCCAGGAAGAATATGGTTTGTTCATGGGGCTAAAGAACATTTATTTACAAATAATTTTCGCAATATTGATAGATTTATTTGTAATAGAGAAGGACTTCCATATATAAATATTGATGGCATATATTATGCGGTTACTGATTCTGTTAAAGGTAGAGAATGTGATCTTGATAAAAGGGAGGATGTAATAAAAGCATCAAAAGCTCTTGCACAAATGCACAATTCCTCAAGGGGTTATGTACCGCCTGAGAAAGCCTTGATTAAAGATGATTTGGGAAAACTTCCAGGTCAATTTACTCGAAGATTAGAAGAGATACAGAGAGTAAAAAAAGCAGCACGTAAAGAAAAAGGAAGTCTTGATTATTTAATATTACAGTATATTGATTACTTTTATAGTTTAGGTGAAGAGGCCATTAAACTAATTACAGATTCAAAATATAAAGAATTAGTTGAAAAAACGCGAAAAGAGAGGCTGTTTTGCCACCATGATTATACACACAGTAATATAATTATAGATGATAATGAAACATCAATTATCAACTTCAGTTTATGTAGTTTTGAATTGAAGGTTTATGATATAGCAAACCTGTTGAGGCGCAAAATGAGAAAATGTTACTGGGATATAAATGAAGCAAAAGTTATAATTGATGCATATAAGTCAGTGGAATCTATATCGGAAGAAGAATTTATTGTTATGAAAATCATGCTTCAATTTCCTCAAAAGTTTTGGAGAGTTGTAAATAAGTATTACAATAGCCGAAGATGTTGGAGAGATAAGACTTTTGAGAAAAAGTTATTAGAAGTCATAGATGAGATTGAATACCATAAAAAATTCCTTGATAATTATAATTCTTTGTATTAGTTGATTATTCTTTAAGTGAAAGCTAATAACTATTATCGCATTTGATATAGAAAAATTCAAACTATCTATTAAGGAATGCTGAAAAAAGCAAGAATTAGTTTTTCAGCATTCCTATATTGCTAATTATGAAGAAAGTCTACTAAAACAGACCTTGTATTACCCCTGATGAATCTATATCGATTTTTTCAGCAGCTGGTACTTTTGGTAGTCCTGGCATTGTCAATATATCACCTGTCAGGGCAATAATAAATCCTGCACCAGCGGATATTTTTAATTCTTTAACAGTAATGTCGAAGTCTTTTGGTCTACCTAAAAGTGACGGATTATCCGAAAGAGAGTATTGAGTTTTAGCCATACATATAGGCAATTTATCTAGCCCCATATTTTGAATTTTCTTAATTGTTTTATCTGCTTGAGGTGAATACATAACTGCTTTTGCTCCGTAAATTTCCCTAGCAATAATTTCGATTTT
The DNA here is from genome assembly GCA_012519925.1 of Clostridiaceae bacterium. GTDB lineage: Bacteria > Bacillota > Clostridia > Acetivibrionales > Acetivibrionaceae > Acetivibrio. The sequence continues at coordinate 19,293 of JAAYPF010000053.1, read as the reverse complement.
TTCCTTGATAGGCAAGTTTGTATCGTAAATTGGTTTAAAATTAGACTCAGTTGTATTCAACAGAGAAATGAGCTTTTCAGCAAGTTCTTGACCTCCTTCGCCACCTTTTGAGAAAACTTGCGAGAAGGCAACTTCAACATTCATATTTTTGCAGCTATTTTTAACGTATTCAATTTCTTCTAAGGTGTCACTGTCAAAGTGGTTTATAGCAACCATTACTGGTAGTCCAAACTTTTTAATGTTTTCAATATGTTTTTCAAGATTTACAAAGCCTAATTTCAAAGCGTTAATGTTTTCCAATCCAAGGTCTTCCTTTTTTTGTCCGCCATTATATTTCAATGCCCTTATTGTTGCTACAAGTACGACTGCATCTGGTTTTAACCCTGACATCCTACATTTGATATTAAAAAACTTTTCTGCACCGAGATCAGCACCAAATCCTGCTTCAGTTATACAGTAATCTGCAAGTTTTAATGCTATTTTTGTAGCCATTATACTATTGCACCCGTGAGCTATATTTGCAAAGGGTCCTCCATGCATAATAGCGGGTGTATTTTCCAATGTTTGGACAAGGTTTGGTTTAATAGCGTCTTTGAGTAGAAGTGTCATAGCTCCGTTAACTTTTAAATCTTTTGCAGTAACAGGGTCTCCTTCATAATTGTATCCTATAATTATTTTGCCAAGACGTTCTTTTAAGTCCATAAGGTCCATAGAAAGGCATAATATAGCCATAACTTCAGATGCAACGGTAATTTGAAAGCCATCCTCTCTAGGCATGCCGTCAGTTTTTCCTCCAAGTCCTACAATTGTGTTTCTTAAAGCACGGTCATTCATATCCATTGCCCTTTTCCAAACGATTTGGCGAACGTCTATGTTCAGGCTGTTTCCTTGGTGAATATGATTATCTATAGCAGCCGATAACAAATTATTAGCAGCCGTTAAAGCATGCATATCTCCTGTGAAATGAAGATTTATATCTTCCATAGGAACAACTTGGGAGTAACCTCCACCTGCTGCTCCACCTTTTATACCCATAACAGGACCTAATGATGGTTCTCTTAATGCAATCACTGCCTTTTTGCCTATCTTTGATAAAGCTTGTCCTAAGCCAACAGTAGTTGTAGTTTTGCCTTCACCGGCTGGAGTAGGATTTATAGCAGTTACCAATACCAACTTTCCATCTTTTTTATCTTTAAGCCTTTTCCATAGTTCATTCGACAGTTTGGCTTTATACTTTCCGTATAATTCTAATTCGTCTTCAGAAATTCCAAGTTTGTTTGCAATTTCAACAATAGGTTCTATCTTACATGACTGAGCTATTTGTATATCTGTTAGCAATTACATTACCTCCTAATATATAACCAATTATTGGGAAGTGTTAAAAATAATTGGTATTCAATGCTTTTTACAATACTTATGCTTATAGTACATTATAACTTTTAATAATAACAATTTTCAATAGCCACATATTATTATTATTTATTTTGAAGGCATACCGCATAGAAAGCTATTAAGTTCTATACAGTGGCAGTAAGGGTCATTCCCCTTTCAAAAAATCACCATAAATAAAAAACTGCATATTATGTATATTAGGATAGGAATTTTATGGAGTGAGAGTTTTGAGTAAATTAAAAATTGGAGATGTTGTGGGCAGAAAATCCTATAACTCGGATATTCTTTTTAAAGTTGTAGATATAAAAAAAGAGGGTGGAAATGAAATAGTCGTTTTAAGAGGGATTTGCTACAGACTAGAGGCCGATGCACCTGAATCGGATCTTGTTTTACAGCCTGAATCTAATGTAAGGGCATACAGTGAAAAGGTAAACAATAAAATTAATGTGAAAATGAGGAGTTTACAACCTATGGGATATAGGAATGTGCAAAAAAAAAATTCTATCGTGACCAGAGCATAAATAAGGACCTAAAGTTTCAAAGACCTGGTAAGGTACTTCATATTGATGGAGATAATGATTATCTTAAAACATGTCTTGAGAAGTATAGAAACCTTGGTATAGAGGCTGTAGGAGTACATGTGAAAGAAAAAGACCAGCCGTTAAAGGTGTATGAATTATTAATGAAACATAAACCGGACATTCTTGTTTTAACTGGTCATGACGGTGTAATAAAGGATGAAAATGGCTATAGTAGGATAGACAATTACAGGAACTCAAAATATTTTATTGATGCAGTTAAAGAGGCAAGAAGATACGATAGTAATTTTGATGGACTTGTAATTTTTGCGGGTGCTTGTCAATCAATGTACCATAAAATTATTGAGGCAGGAGCTAATTTTGCAAGTGCGCCCTATAGGGTTCTAATTCATGCTTTGGATCCAGTTTATGTATGTAAAAAAGTTGCGTTTACTGGGATAGATAGAATAATTTCACCTGAGGAGGTTGTAAGCACTACAATTACTGGGTTTAAGGGGATAGGAGGAGTGGAAACAAGGGGGAAATATAGGGATGGATATCCATTAGAACCATATAAATAATAGGTTTTATAAAAAAAATACTTGACATCAACAAATTTTCCTTGTTATAATATATATTTTTTTGACAAGTTGCTCTTATTGTGATATAATGATGCAAACAGAAGATGAGGTGATTCAAACATGGAGAAGAGTAGCTTGTTTCAGATTAAGAGAGATATAGAAACATGCATAGGGCAGAAGATTCAATTAAAAGCAAATAAAGGTAGAAAAAAGGCTTTTATCAAAGAAGGAATACTTGAAAACACCTATCCTAGCATCTTCGTAGTAAAATTTGAAAACGATTACGAGGCAACAAGAAGAGTTTCATACAGTTATACAGATATACTTACGAAGGCTGTCGAAATTGTTATATGTAAGGATAATAAAAAGATTCAAGTAAGCTGAGATGTCAAGTGTATAGAGGATTAAATTAAAGATTTAAATTTATAATAAAAGAGTGCTATATTTTGTAGTGCTCTTTTATTTATTTTTTATACATGGAATATTTTATATACCTTGTCATATATATTATTAAAGTGCATAAAGCAGATTTACTAAGGTGTTATTATCATTTAGGTCACAAAACCCATCAATCATATTTTTTGAAAGGACAATAGACCATTTGTTTTTTTAGTCACCTTACGTAAAGTTTGTAAACAATATTTTTGTTTAGAGGAGGATTGAAGATGTCTCTTGAGCTTGTAAAAGAATCAGTTAAAATCAATAATCTTGTGGGCGAAGACACTGCACAGACAATAGTTGAGCATGACATAATTGTTCCTGATACAAATCCTGATGCAGCTCGTATTCTTTTAATAGATGGCGAGATATATGAAAAAAGCTCGGAGGTTTTACAGGATAAAGTTGCTGTAAATGGTGCCATCCGTTATAAAATACTTTACATTTCAGAGGATGAAAGTAATAAGGTTAGAAGTATAAATACAAGTAATGAATTTTCATATAGTGTGGATGTATTAAATGCAAGATACGGATTGAAGTCAAATGTAAAATGTGAAATAGAGCATCTAGACTATGAAATTTTATACGGAAGAAAAATTAAGGTTAAAGCAATATTAAAGTTTAATGTTAAGGTATGCGAGGAAGTTGAACAAAATTTTGTAAACAATATAGATGGACTTGAAGATATTGAGGTTCTAAAAGACAATATTGATGTAAATAGTACCTTAGGGGAAAATAATGCCTACTGCATTGTTAATGAGTCAATAGAAATTCCTGCTGGCAAGCCAACTATTAAAGAAATATTGAGAAGTGATGTCAAAGTAGTTGGAAAAGACTATAAGGTAGCCGATAATAAAATAATTGCAAAAGGAGATTTAAATGTATTAACACTGTACATAGCCGATGATGAGGAAAATAGTATTCAGTTTATAGAACATGAATTACCTTTTACACAGTTTATCGAAATACAAGGGGTTAATGAGGCGTGTGACTGTGAAGTTGATTATAAGGTCATAAATTACTCTTTCAGAGCAGCAGAAGACAATGATGGGGAACTGAGAATTTTAAGCTCAGAAGTTGAATTGATGTTAAAAGCACAAGCATACGAAAGAAGAGAAATAGATGTATTAGCGGATGCGTACAGCCTAAGTAGGAAACTGAATATAGAACAAAAGTCTTTTAATACAAAAAAAATAGTTGGAAAAGAAAAAAATCAGATAATTGTTAAGGATACAGTTAATATTGATGGGGATAGTCCTGAAATAGCTCAGGTATTTAACGTTCTTTCAAAACCAAGTATGTTGGAATGCAATATAGGAGAAGGGACTGTAACGTTAGAAGGGGCAGTAAACAATAGCATACTTTACTTAGCGAATAATAGCGAACTGCCTATTTCGTGCTATGATTGCGAAGTTCCTTTTAAGCAAAATATTGAGGTAAACGAAATAAATCCTAAAATGAATTGCGAAGTAGAACTTGAAGTTGAGCATTGTAATTATAGCATGATATCTGCAAGTGAAGTTGAAATAAGAGTAATTATAAATGTATGTATAAAAGTTATTGATTCAGTTCAATTGCCTTTAATTACAAAGGTTACAGAGAATCCTCTTGAAGATAAAAAGACTGAAAGCCCAAGTATAGTTATTTATTTCTCACAACCAGATGATGATTTGTGGAAAATTGCGAAAAAATACCATACAACTGTGGATAACATTAAAAAAACAAACAATTTAAGTGAAGAGGATAATATTGTTCCTGGACAACAAGTAATGATTCCTAGGAAATCAAAAATTTCACAATAAGGTCATTTCAAAAATTTATACAATAATCAGGTTATGAACCTAATTAGACTAGATTTTAAGAAATGGTCTAAGTCCCATCATGAAATTATAAAAGCTTTCAGGCAGAGGGAAATTATTTTTCGGTTAAAAAAATCCAATTTTTTGATATGGACGTTGCAAAGCTTTTTTAGGCTCATCTAAACAAAATGAAAAAATTAAAAGGGATAAAAGAAGAGTCTTTATTGAAAACGCTTTGTATTTTGTATATAATATAAAAACATGAAAGTATTGATTAGGTTAGACCATTTCAAAAAAATTGAGTTTCTTTTTTAGCACAGTATAATAATGTTCCTCTATCTGGAAGCATTTATTCTTCTGTGAGGGGCGTTTTGACCTAAAGGTTATATTGATTTTTAAACATAGAAATTTGAAAGATATTTAAATCCATAATATGAAGTACTAGGTGAAAAATGAATTCTATATGTATAAAAGCAAGAGCAAAAATTAATTTGTCACTTGATGTGTTAAGAAAAAGAGAAGACGGATATCATGATGTACAAATGATTATGCAATCAATAAGTTTGCATGACAAAGTATTTATTAGTCAAACGGAAAAAAGCGATATAAAAATATCCTGTGACAAAAAATGGGTTCCGTCAAACAGTGATAATATTGCATATAAAGCTGCAAAACTTATGATGGACAAGTTTGACCTTCAAAAAGGTATTGATATCAAAATAGCTAAAAACATACCTGTTGCAGCAGGACTTGCAGGTGGTAGTGCTGATGCAGCCGCTGTTTTGAAGGGAATGAACGAATTATTTTCTCTTAATTTACGGCAAGAAGAATTGATGCAGTTAGGAAAAACTATAGGAGCAGACATTCCTTTTTGTATAAAAGGTGGGACGATGTTAGCAGAAGGTATAGGAGAGCTTCTTACAGATATCAAACCTCTTAGTAATGTGGATATAGTGCTTGTGAAACCTAAAATTTCTGTTTCAACAGCATGGGTATATAAGAATCTGAATATAGAGAAAATAACCTCAAGACCACATACAGATTATATTATTAGCATGATTGAAAAAAGGGATTTACAAAACCTTTGCAATAAAATGGTTAATGTATTGGAATCCGTTACTATAAAAAAATACGAAATTATCTGCGAAATAAAAGAAAAGCTTGTTAAACTTGGTGCTTTAGGTAGTATGATGAGTGGAAGTGGTCCGACGGTTTTTGGCATTTTTGAAAACAGGTTAACTGCTCAGAAGGCTTATGAAAATATCAACAGGGATGACAGGTGGAACTGTATTTTAACCGAAACATATTACGAGGAGAGATGAGGTAAATATGGCTAGTAAGCTTTCAAAGGTAAATTTAAATGATTACAAACCATTAAGAGAGGTAATATTTGATACATTAAGGGAAGCAATTATAACCGGTGAGTTGAAGCCTGGAGAGCGCCTTATGGAAGTCAAACTCGCTGAAAAAATGGGTGTGAGCCGTACTCCTGTCAGAGAAGCTATAAGAATGCTTGAACTTGAAGGTCTTGTTGATATGCTTCCGAGAAAAGGAGCTCATGTTGCAGAACTTTCAGTAAAAGACATAATGGATGTTTTAGAGGTAAGGGCATCTATGGATAGTCTTGCTACAAGACTTGCAGCAGAAAGAATTACTGATGAGGAGATTAAGGAATTAAGGCAGATCCAGGCACAGTTTGTTAATTATGCCAACAAAGACAATTTGCATGGTACAATAAAGAAAGACGTTGAATTTCATGAATTGATTTATCGTGCATCAAGAAATGATCGACTCCTACAGATAGCGAACAATCTTAGGGAGCAAGTTCAGCGTTTTAGGGTTATATATCTTAAAGACTATAGCAGTCCTAAAAATCTTATTAAGGAGCATGAAGATATTTGTGATGCTATATCGGCTAGGAATTTTGATCAGGCACAAGCATGTGCTCAAACTCATATAAATAATCAAGAAAAGGTAATAATTAAAGCAATTAAAAATTTAAAGTAGAAGACTAGGCCATTTCAAAAAATATTCTATACGATAATTGAGTCACAGCACCTATCATGAAGGCTTGAAAGCTTTCAACAGAAGAACACTATTTTGAAATGCAAAAAATGCAAATCGAAGTTTATAAAAGGACAGGGTGCATAGTTATTTTTTGAAGTGGCCTAATATATAGTTAAATTATTTCATATCCCATTTGGGAAATATGCATTTTAATATCCTTTGGCATAATATTATCAGGGTTATAATCAACTCTAACTTGTTGGCTTTTTAAATCAACTGAAACATCTTCTATCCCCGTGAGGGATTTAACACTTTCTTTTATTTTACTTGAACAAGCACTACAAGATATTGAAGGAATATTAAAAGTAGCTGTTTTCATATTTGCCTCCTTGTTTTATATTATGCTAATAGCATTTCAATAATGTAATTATTTATTCTGTTAAATTGAGAGAATTAACAATCCAAAGAATTTTGAGGATATTACTTTTGATATGAAAGATATTATGGTAAAATATAATAGTATTAGTGTATAATAGCTATATATATTATGTTTTTTAGGGAGCCGAATATGTGGTATCAAAAATTCTTAAATACGTATAGAGCAGGTATTTCGCACGAGTTTATTTTATATTTTAATATAAGAGATGTAGTCGACAATTATAGAAGTCTTGAAAGGTATATCTACGATGAATTTATTAAACAGAGAGAATTTGGTATAGTTGCATTCTATGATATATCAAAGGGTCTTACTTTTTATGAGGCATCCATGGAAAAGGAGTTCCATAAGATTACCTCGAATAAGGCGGTTAACCTCTTAAATTCATTGCCTTCAAAGATATTCCCCTATATAGATATTGCACTAAAAAGTACTAAAATGGCATTATTTATAGATTATGTTGATAAGATAATTCCACCAGGGGATTTAGGAAGCTTGTCTATGGAAGAAAAGCTTGACTTAATTTGGCTATGCGAGTGGTCAAATGATGCTAAGATATCTTCTGTAGGAAGCTGTATATTTATGTTGGCCAATACTTTAGCAGAGGTAAATTCTGAAATATTAAGATCCTCTTACAGAGTTGAACCTATACTTGTTGAACTTCCTGATGAAGAGGAGCGTAAAAAATATATTAAATACCTTGTAGAAGAAAATAATATTAAGATGGATCTAACGATAGATGAGTTTTCCAAACTTTCTTCAGGGTTAAGTAAAAAGGCAATTAAGGATATAAAACTAAAAGCGGAATCCGAAAATGTGGCTATAAGCTTCGATTTTATTAAAGAGAAAAAGCATTCTGTACTAAAAAAAGAGTATGGGGATGTTTTAGAGTTCATTTATCCTGTAATCAGTTTTGATGATGTAGGTGGAATGGAAAAAGCCAAGAATTACCTTATGAAAAACATAGTTAAGCCAATAAAAGAAGGGGATTTGAGAAGGGTACCAATGGGAATACTTTTGTGTGGACCATCAGGAACGGGAAAAACTCTTTTAGTTAATGCTTTGGCAAAATCAAGTGGTTTTAATTGTGTCAAAATTGATATGTCAAGAATTCTAGGACAGTATGTTGGAGAGAGTGAGAAGAATTTTAAGAAATGTCTTTTAGGCGCACAATCGCAAGAGCCGGTTATAGTATTTGTTGATGAAATAGATACGGCGTTTAGAAGAGGAGATGGAAATGACAGCGGAGTGAGTAGAAATATATTTAGTGAATTTTTACAGTTTACCAGTAATACAAATAATAGAGGGAGAATAATATTCATTGCTGCAACAAATAGACCGGATCTTTTAGATCCTGCTTTAAAGAGAGCAGGAAGGTTTGACAAAAAAATCCCTATATTGTTGCCTGAAGAGGGGGAAAGGGCACAAATTTTTAAGATTATGATTAAGAAATTCGGTTTTGAGACGGATATTGAGGACTTTCTTCCATTTGCACAGCAAACAGAGAACTACACAGGAGCTGAAATAGAGACTGTTGTGAGAAAAGCTTATGAACTTGCTAATGAAGACGATGTTGAAGGTACGGTGCTTACTTCTACAGTTCTTAATGAGGCTATTTCGAGGTGTAGACCAAGTACACAACAGGTTGAATACATGACAATGCTCGCTATTGAGGAGTGTGATGATAAAGATTTACTACCGGAAAGATACAAAAGACTACTAGATGAAAGAAGTAATACTAATGCTTGTACCTATTAGAAACAATCCTATAGAGGTAAAGTCTAGAGGTAGTTTTTTGAATTTTTGATTTTCATAGTTTACAATGTTGTTTATTTGTTATAAATTAATACTAAGCCATATTATTATAGGAGGTAATTTGCATGGGCTTTTTTAGTAGAATAGGAAGTTTGATTAGAGGATTTTTTGGGCAGTTTGTTGGAGGATTGGAAGAAAACAATCCAGAACTACTTTTTGAAGATATAAAGAATCAAATCGGCAAGGCAAGAAAAGAAGCAGAACAGCAGATAATAGAAATTCAAACAAATGCAGAATTGATTAAAATTGAAATGAAGAATTCTGAGAAAAATTTAAATGCTATAAAGTCAAGAATAGACTCTGCACAAAAGCTAGGGGATAAGGAAGTGCTAGTTGAACTCCTTATACAAGAAGAGGAATATCAAACAGTTTATGATACCCATAAGGCTACTTATGATAATGCAATGAGAGAAGTAGATGCAATTAGGGAGAATTATAAGATATTTGAGTCAGAGATGAATACAAAGTTAAACGAATTAAAGACTTTGAAGAGTCAGCAAAAGATGGCGGCACTCAAAGAGAATATAAACTCTGTTAATGCTAAATATACTTCAAAGAACAATAAGGTTGGAAGTATAAATGAGGATATGGACAGAGCAAGAGAAATTGTTAACAAAAAAGTAGCAAAGGCTAATGCTATTGAGTCGCTTAACAATGACAATATGGATCTTAAACTTAAAAAACTTGACATGAATTCTGCCCGTGACAGAGCACGTGCAAGAGCGGAAGCAATGCTTGGAGGCGGACAGGGCTTTGAAGTTAAGGAAAAGGTTGAAGCACCGCCTGTTACGAATGAGGAATCAGTAGAACAAAAAGAAAGAAATGAAAATAAGTTGAGTGAATAGATTTCTTTTGTTTATTAAAGTAGGTTTTAAATAGAATTAAATTAAGGAAATTAAATGGGCACATCTCTTATAAAAGAGGTGTGTCCGTGTAATAATATGATAAAAGGAGATAACATGAAATTTAAGCTTTTAATAAGATCGTTGACAAGCTATAGAAATATAGGAATACTTGTAATACTTATGGGTCTTTCCTTTTATTTAAATAACAACCATGTAGATAGTGGGTATATAACATTTTTGGCAACTTTTGCAATTTATGCTGGCTTTTCCTTGCAGAGTTTTACAAGTAAAAAGTTTCAGGATAATTTTATTCACAAAACCAAGGAAAAACACATAAAAGAACTTAATGAAACGTGTATAAAATTGGCTGATGAGACAAAAAGGTATACTAATGAAGCTTATTATAAAAAATTGTGTTCAATTATGAAAGACAAAAATGAAATATTAAGAGTTTATTCAAAAGATGCTCCTAACTATCTAAAGGAAAGAGTAACCGAACAAACCTTAAACCTAGTTATAACATATATTAAGCTTTTAAGAAATTTTTGCAAAAGAAGCAGAGAGCTTAACCAAACCAATATAAGCCCTATAATGGACAGAATAGGTCAAAATACAAGGAAGCTCAATTTTATAAACGATCAAAAGGTATATGAAGACCTTAAGAAAACTATAGAAATGGATGAGAAAATACTATCTAGAATTAAAGAAGAAAAGCACGAACTAGAGAGAATAGACACGAAGTTAGATTATATTAAGAGTACAGTAAGCATGTTTAAGCATCAGATTGGGCTTAGTATGGAGTCCCAGGAAATGCTTGAAAAAATTGAAAGTGTTGTTAATGAAGCCACAGCTCTTGAAAATGTGTTAGAAGAAAGGCAAAAAAGAAGAACTAATGCGTATTAAGCTGTGAGTTTACAAGGTGTTTAATAAATTTTATTAGTTAACTATTTAGTCCTAATTTAAAACATACCTTTATTTAAAATGGATTTTATCCGATAAATTCATTGTTAGATCTTATATAAAAATAAGCGAAAGAAAACCTTTGTGAAATGAGGATTATAATATGATTAAAGATGAAACTATTTATTCATCGGAATATATAAAAATAATCCGAAGAGGATCAGATTTTTATATAGAATCGTACAAAAAAGGCATGTCTGTTGCCCAATTTAACGATTTTATAAGCAGATATTCCAATATAAAGATAACTAGTTTTATTGTTATTAAGAATGCAATTCTATTTGCACCTAGACCTTTAGAAAAGTTTGGGGAAATTAAAGAAAGAATAGCAATAGAAATATCAAGTGATGAGCTAAAAGCCTATATAAAACTTTCTGTGTCTGATGATGAGCTTGAAGGGGATGCAAAGCTAAGACTTGTAAAAGAAATTATGAAAAAGCTGAAAGATGAAGGTATAATCTTTGGAGTAAAGTCTGATATATTGGTCAGTAATCTATGCAATAATAAACAGATATTAGTAGCAGAGGGGATAGCTCCTGAAAAGGGAGTAGACTCTGTGATAAAGATGTATGAAATAAAAGAGGCAAAGCCTGAAGTAAAAGAGGATGGGAAAGTAGATCATTATGAATTAAGTTTGATAAACAGGGTGCAGGCTGGTGAGTGGCTAGGAGAAAGAAAAGATCCTACTTTAGGTATACCTGGAAGGACCGTTAAGGGAATGATTATTCAAGCTGCTAATGGTAAAATGTACCCACTTGAATACGACAAAGGCTCGGTTAGAGAAGAGCATAAAAATGGAGTTACTACTCTTTACGCTTTAAGGAGTGGGGCTGTTCAATATGATGGAGATAAAATTAGCGTATCTAACCATTTAGAGATAGATGGTGATGTGGATTTTAAGGTTGGAAATATTGATTTTGATGGCTATCTTACTGTACAGGGTACTATTGAAGATAATTTCACCGTTAAAGCAACAAAGGATATAGAAATACTAGGAGAGTACGGCATAGGAAGTGTAAGAGAAGTTATAAGTATTGACGGAAGTATCAACATTATAGGTGGAATAGCTGGAAAGAATAAAGCGGTTATCAAATCGAAGAGAGATATTTACACAAAATTTGTATCGGATGCTACTATTATTTGTGAAGGAAGCGTTCATATAGGGTTTTACTGTAGAAATAGCAATATAAAGGCAAAAGAAGTTATTTTTGATTCATCAAAAAGTCAGATAATTGGTGGAAATATTCAAGCAGAAGTAAAAGTTGTAGCTTCAAGTATAGGTTCTGAAAATGAAAACAAAACAGTAATTTCAGTTATTGGGTTTAATAGGGAAGAATATAAGGAAAAACTTGAAAATTTAATAAGTGAAATTGAACTTTTAAAAAATGAGTTGATAAAGGTTAGACAAGATATAATTATTCTTAGCAATAAAACAAATCTAGTTGATGAGCAAAGGGAAAGATATAAATGGGCAAAATCGGAATTTTTAAGTATAGCAGATAAGCTTAAAGGGTTAGAACGTGAAAGAAAGCTCATAGTAAGTGCACTTCGAACTAAAGGTGAAGGAGAGATAACAATAACGAAAAAAGCATATCCTGGTGTGATTCTAGAAATAAAGAATATTACAGAAAAGATTAGTAGTGAAATAAATAATGTTTGCTTTTACTTAAAGGATGGGAAAATTGAGCAGTTATAATGAATCTGGACAGTTCAAGTTATGATAGAGGTAGGATTATTTATGAAAAGGTTAAAGTTTGTACATTTTTCAGATCTACATTTAGATAGTCCGTTTAGATCATTAGGATCCGATAATGCTATAGTAGCTCGAAGAAGGAAAGATCTTTTAGAGGTATTTGACGATATTATTGATATAACAAAAAGGGAAAATGCAGATTTGCTTTTGATAAGTGGTGATTTGTACGAGCACTTATATGTAAAAAAGTCTACAATAAAGCACATTAATAATAAATTTATGGAGATTGAGCGTACAAAAGTTTTTATTGTCCCTGGTAATCATGATCCATATTTAAACAACTCGTATTACAAGAATTTCGAATGGAGCGATAATGTCTTTATATTATCAGATGAAAGACCTAAAATAGAAATTAAAGAATTAAATACATGTATTTATGGATTAGGCTTTGAGGGATTTTATAAAGATAGCTTTATAAGGGATGAAATCAAAACGGTTAATAATGAAGTGCTAAATATTCTTCTAGTGCATGGTACTGTTGATATGAATTTTACAAAAAAGGCATATAATTTGCTTACTAGTGAAGAGCTTTCGAATCTTAATATGGATTATATAGCCCTTGGACACTTCCACAACAGGAAAGATAACATTGGACAAAAAGGGACAATTTACAATCCAGGAAGCCCTGAACCTCTAGGGTTTGATGAAGAAGGCGAACATTGTATTCTTGTGGGTACAATATCTAAAGAGCTATTGAATATAAAGCACATAAACGTAAGCCGTAGACATTATAAATCTGTTAGTGTTAATATTGAAGATATACAAAGTAACGAGGAAGGAGCAGAAATAATTCAATCTTTATTGGGCGACTTAGCTCCTCAAAATACTCTGCTTGATGTTACTTTAAAAGGTTGTACAAAGGAAGAAGTAAAGATAGACGGTACAAAAATTAAGGAATTGTTGGACGAGAGTTTATTTTATGTTAATGTGGAAGATAGAACCATTCCCACTTATGACTATGAAGAATTAAAAAATGAACCGGGATTAAAGGGATTATATGTCACGAAGCTTATGGAAATGATTGGTAAGGCTAAGAACGAAAAAGAAAAATATCTATTGATGAAATCTCTTTATTACGGAGTGGAAGCTCTTGAAAAAGGGAAAATAGAAGAGTTATAAAGCTGTAGATTACATTACGAAAGAAATAATCAAAGTTATAAAAGAAGCGGATTTTTATGGAGAGTAATTGTATAAAAAAAGGGACTAGATATGAGAATAGAAGAAATATACATTAAGGGATTTGGAAAAATTAATAACCTTGAAATTGAGTTCGGAAGAGGGTTTAATATTGTATTTGGTGCAAACGAATCTGGTAAGTCTACAATACAAGCTTTTATAAAAGCTATGTTCTATTCCCTAAAAGGAGGGAGGAGTCTAAAGGGAGAGGTATATGCCCCTCTTAAGAAGTATAGACCTTGGATTGGAAAGGAATATAAAGGTAGCTTGAGATATGTCTTAGATAACGGACAAGCTTTTAAAGTTGAGAGAAATTTTGAGAATGGCGAAACTAGGGTATATGATTTTTTATATAAAGATATAACAAAGACCTTTGATCAAAGTAAAGACAAAGGTCCTCTCTTTGCTATAAGACATATTGGTCTTACGGAAGCTTGTTTTGAAAAAACCTTATACATAGGACAGATGGCAACGAAAATTGATACTTCTAAAAGCAAGGACTTAATAGATAGTCTCTCAAATATATATGAAACAGGTTCTGAAGATGTATCCTATTTAAGTGCTTGTGAAGCAATAAAAGAGGCGATGAAAAGAAATGTAGGTACCGATAAAACCTCTACACGTCCTCTTGATATAATAAATAAGAGATTGGATGAATTAAACACAAAGAGGGAGAGCTTGCTTGAGGTAAAAGGATCGTTGTTTTCTGTGGAAGAGGAGATAGCTGTTCTAAACAATGAAATAAGCAAACTTGAAGAAGGAAAAACGGTTATACAGTTTGCAAAAGAGATTGTAAAATTGAGAGAAGAGCTTGAGACATATAAAAGAAATAAAAAAGACTTAAATGATATTATTATTGAGCTTTATCAGTTTAGTAAAGTTTATGACGATTTAAGAAAAAGTATAAGTAAATATGAAGAAATAAAAGAACATCTAGCGAGTTTTTCTAAATTTGGATTTAATGATGTCGATGATTTATATATTAATTATACAAAGTATGAAAACCTAGAGGATAAAAATACTAAGATTTTAGCGGAGATTGAAGAGTTAAAAAAAAGCGTTGGACAAACGGAAGTTTTATTAGAAGGGTATAGAGCTTTTGATATTTATAAGGATATAAATTTATCTGATACAGAGCCTAGTTCTGAATTTAATTTGGAAAGAAACAGAAATTCTGAAATACAAGTCGAAATTAGCAAGTTTAGATCTAAGAGAATAGCTATAATTTCTATTATAGCTGCCCTTTGTATACTCTTATCGGTTTTGTTTTATTATTATTTTTTAAATAAAAATCCTATTTGCCTTATAGGAGTACTTGCCCTCGTTGTTATATTTTTTATGATGGTTGTCTTAAGGTCGATTAATAATAAGAAGTTAATTTCTCTTAAGGAGAAAAAGGATGAATCGGACTCAAAGGTAGAAATATTACTAGCAAAGGTGGAAAATCAAAAGTTAAAACAGGCAGAAATGTTTAAAATGCTTGAAATTGACAATATTGATGAATTCTTAAAAAAGAAGGTTTTATATGAAAGTAAAGTTTATGAACTAAAAGGTCAAAAGGAGCGTATAATTGAGTTGGAATCAGAGTTAGAAAAGAATTGCTATGAGATTAAAGAAATATCAAAATCCATCAAAGAAAAACTCATTGCTGCAAAAATAATTAACTCAATAGAGGTAGAAGTTAAAAAAGAGCAAATTGAAGAATTCCGTTGTGCCGTAAATAAGTTTAGAGAAACAGAACCCTATTTAAGGAACGCAGAAGATAAGCTCAACTCAATAAATAAACAAATTGAAAACCTCAATAATAGAGCGTATTCAATATCTGGACAAAAGGTAAGCAATAATGAGGAATTGACAGAAATTTTATGTGATTTAGAGAAGAAGATTGAAAAATTATATGAAAATCTTGATATATATGCCTATAAAATAAAGACAATTTACCCTGAGGATGAAATTGATAGTATTACTTATGATACATTAATGGAAACCATACTGGATTTAAGTATAGAAGAGACAAAACAGCAAATGGAAAAGTTTACACAAAATATTTATGACAGGCTTAGTGAAAAGCAGCTTATGCTCAAGCAAAAGGAAATGATGTTCACACTACTAAACGATGAAAATGATGAATTAGAAAAGCTTGAAGAGGACATAAGAGACCTAGAAGTAAGTAAAGAAAAGCTTGAGGAAATAGGATTTTCACTAAAAACTGCTCTTGAGGTCTTAGAAGAGGCTAATAACGAAATAAAAAGAGATTTTGCTCCTGTTTTAAACAACAATGTATCAAAAATTGTAAGGTCTATAACAGATTGTAGATATGAAGAACTTAAAGTTGATGAAAATTTTGTATTAAGAACGACTGATCCTTATTTAAAGGATATAGTTCCAATCTCTGTTCTTAGTGGTGGGACTGTGGATCAAATGTATCTAGCATTAAGAATTGCTTTAGTTCAAACTATAGAGAAAAAATCCGAGAAATTACCTCTTATTATTGATGAAATATTATCACAGTATGATGATGCAAGATCTTTAGATACAATAAGATTATTAAATGAAATTTCTAGGGAAAGACAAATTATATTTTTTACTTGTAAGTCAAGGGAGATTGAAATGGCGGAATTTGTTTGCAATAACAATATAAATATAATAGAATTGAAATAAGATATACAATATTAGCATTAGAGGAGTTTGCCTTGAGTAAAATAAAGATTACTTTATTATATTTATTAATAGCTATACAAGTATTTGCTGGTTGCAGTGTGTCTCAGGAAGCTAGTTCAGAGGTGTCACAGGAACAAGCTGAAGCACTTATTAATGAAAGATATAAGAATAAAGCAGTTGCAATTGAGACGGTTGTTGATATTTTTAAAGAGGCTGATATCAATTCGGAAAGAATAACTCAAAGCTTGTTTAATCAACCTGTTACCATTCTTGAAGAGATAGATGGCTGGTTTAGAGTAGAAACAATTGATGGTAGCACAGGATGGCTTCGTTCAAAATTTGTAGATAGAGATTGTACAAGCGTGAAAAAAGAACTATATACCGAGAGAATTGTTATAACCGGTAAAAAAAAGACTGTTTATACCAATTATGGAGGAGGGGCTACCTTAAAAGATGTCTCGATGGGGACTGAGTTTTTTGTAAAGGATAAAAAGAAAAATTATTATGAAGTTATAGTACCTGGAAAACTAACCGGTTGGGTTGAAAAGAAAGATACAATTCTAATTGGTGCAGATTCAGCAATTCCTATTACGTCAGCTGAGGATTTTGCTGCTACAGTTGAAAAGTTTAGAGATACACAGTATTTGTTGGGAGGGTCAAGTGCATGGCAAGGTGTAGATGGCTCAGGAGTAGCCTATATAAGTGCACGGATAAATGGTATTGAATTGCCAAGAAATATTTTAGATCAGTTTGAATATATAAAAGATGGACTTGATAGCGTGGATGACTTAGAGCCAGGTGATTTAATATTTTTTAGTGCTAATGAAGATTTAGCGGATGTATCGGATATTGGTATTTACGTTGGGAACGACTATTTTATATATGCAAATAAGGCAAAGGGCTGTATTGACAGGGCTCAATTGCATTCGGATTACTATATGAAGAGGATAAAAGGTATTAGACAAATTTTCTTAAAAGAAAAGCCGTAACAAGTATAAAGCCATTACTTGTTACGGCCTAATAAATTAACTATATAGTTATAACAACAGTTTCATTGCTTTTATCTAGAGTAAAAGTTTTGTTCTTGCCATCGAGAGAGAACTCATACTCACCAAGATAACCTGACACATCAAAACAACCGTTTTCGTCGGTAACAAGGTTAATAGGTTTTGTCCACCATTCATCTTTTATTAGCTTATGAAGTTCATTGTACACAGGCTTAACCCTGTTATCCCTTGTAATAAACCCTGATGGAGCCTTAAGCCATTCACCATCTACAAAATCCCACCATGTTATAGACTCCACTAATGGATGGGAAAAGAGAGTTTTGTAGTGTAAAACTGCCTCTTGTGCTTGGCGTTCTTCACCTTCTGGAGTGGAGGACCACTCGGAAACTTGATAATCATTTAGATCAACGATTTCTGGAGGCATAATATGACCGGATACCAACGAATTTTCAGTAAAATGAATAGGAAGCTTGAAGCGAGAAAATCTCTCAAGAATTTCCTCAGTTTTTTCAACGCCCCAGTAACCTTGATGCATATGGGATTGTATTCCTATAACATCTATTTGGATACCTGCTTCTAATAAACCTTCTATTAAAATATCATAGGATTCGGAAGTTTCAAAATCATTTATGAGTAGTGTTGCGTCAGGATTAGATTTTCTCGCGGCACTAAATACTTCCCGAACAAGCTTTATTCTACCCATATCTTTACAAATTCGTGTAATTCCATTATCATACTTATCAAAAATAGGCATTATTACAACTTCATTTATTACATCCCACATATCAATCAGACCCTTAAAGTCTGTAACTTCTCGGTGTATTCTATCAAGTTGAGTGGATAGTATTTCTGAATTACTCATATCAAGAAGCCAAGGTGCTGTGACAGTGTGCCAGCAAAGGGGATGACCTTTTAGAGCTAAACCTTTAGAGCTTAGCCACTGTGCTGCTTGTTTTAATCTTTTAGTATCAGGCTCGCCTTTTACACCCTCAAACCTTCCCCAATAAAAGGGCAATGTTACAGAATTGAATAAATCAAAGAACTTTTCATAACGTTCTTCAATTTTTTCCTTAGCCTCACCTTCAAATTCATTATTCGCATAAGCAATAGAGGTAAACTCTCCACATCCAAAAAGAAATTTTTGCTTTGTTTGTTTTACCATTACATGCTTATTTGCAAGAGGTGACCCGTCAGCAGTAACAAGCTTTAGTTTAGTAGTTCCCATTCGGGGATTATTAATGTTTTTGGTATTTTCTACCATAGCTTATTTCTCCTTATCCATAGTATATTTTTTATTGCATTACTATTTAATTGAAAATTTTTGAAATGGTCTGAGTGACTTATAGAATTAGTATTATAAAAATGGTATATATATATTCTAACCTATTTGTTTTAAAAAGTCTCCTATTTGAGAGCGAAAAGTTTTGAAATCGAATTATTAAAGGGCGATAATATGGAAAGGGAAAGAACTATTAAAGGATATAAGTGATGCAATATATAAAGTAAAAAGTAGATGGTACGAAAAAAAGGGGAAGAATCGAAAGTACCTGTCAAATTACTGATCTAATTGTATAATTATGAAGATTAATTAGCAGAGAGTGTGTTAAATTTGTCATTTTGATAATAATAGCTAAAATTTACTCATTTAAGGTGTTAAAATTTGGGCTTTTTTTGTATATATAAGTGGAAAAATTTATGATATACTTATTTATTAGTGAATATGAATGTACAATGTTACGATTTTGCTTTAAATAATCACATTATAAGTAGGAATTAACAAAGTAAAAGCCGTATGCTACATTATTTCATGTTAAAATAATTTTTATATGGGGAGGTCTAAAATGAATAGGAAAAGAAAAGTTGCGAGATTGGTACTAGGGATGTTTATTGCTGTTAATGTAATGC
>JAAYPF010000052.1 GCA_012519925.1 Clostridiaceae bacterium | reverse complement strand
GGCAGTTTCGAGGAAAAGATATTGAGTGCATTGGTCAAACATCTCGACCAAGTTCAGAAGTATCGAGCACAGTTGAAGAGGTTGAGAAAGAAATTGATGTGGTGAAACAACAGACTCCAATAGCAGCAACAGCGGCTCGTAGCAAGTCTACCATGAGTATTACTGATAGGATTGCAAAACAGAAGGAAATGATGGATAATGGTATTACAGGAATAAGTAATGATGCTGATAATACTCCGAGACTTCCCGAAATGGAGGTTCGTTTTAATAGAAATCCGAATCATGATGCTGTTGAATTTGAAAAGCAATTAAAAGCACAAGAAAAAGGCATGAATTCTTTAACTGTTGATGAATTTATTCAGAATAGGGATAGATACTTAAAAGAAGGAAGAGCAGCAGAAGGAAATTCAGCACAAAAACTTGCTAGACAGGAAGCTTTGAAAGAGAAAGTATCCGAACTTCGTAAACAAGGGGTATCTAGACAAGAAGCAAATAAGCAAGCTGAAGAATGGTTAACAAGTCAAGCGGCCTTACATAATCCTGATCAAATTGCGGGAGGCAATCCCATTGATATTACTGGAGTAGGGGATAAGAGAATTAACTCTTCTCTAGGTTCGCAGTGGAAAAGCAATATTGGCGAGGTTGATAAAAATGTTAGAGGTGCAGCAGAAAAGATGACTGAAGCAGAGAAAAAAACAACTCGATTAAACATGAAGTTTTCATATTGAGCATGAGGTGATAGTTATGTCAGATAAATCTTTTAAAGATTTTGTATTAAAAGAAGAAGCATCAGAGGATATTATTAAAAGTTATAAAGGAAAAGTACCGGATGACGTTTTAGAAATATGGGGAAATTATGGTTTTGGTAGCATTCTGAGTGGGTACTTAAAAATCATCAATCCTAATGAGTTTCAACAACATTTAACAGATATATATGCCAGAAATGAAGATGCAATTGCGTTATTTGCTACCTCAATGGGAGATATTATTGTTTGGGAAAAAAATAGGTACTTAAATTTTTTGAACTTCAGAAGAAAATCTGTTAGTGTCATTTCAGCTGGGTTTGATTTCTTCTTAGAAGATCTGGATGATGAAAGCTTTTTAGATGAGGAATTAGATTGGCAGCCTTATCTAGAAGCATTTAATAAGTATGGACAGCCAGCATTTAATGAGTGCTTTGGTTATGTACCTTTACTTGGATTAGGTGGACCTGAGAAAGTAGAAAATTTAAGTAAAGTTAAACTTGTTGAACATATTTACTTAATTACGCAATTTATGGGACAAATTGAATGATACAATAAATAAAGAACAGGTCTTAACTAAGATTTATCACGGTTAAGGCTTGTCCTTTATTGAAAATACGTAATCTCGATGTGATACTCTTCTCTGCTTACTTTCGTTCTTAAATTTTAGAACATTTTATTCTTTTTATTTATTTTCTTCGAACAATATGGTATTGTTTATATGGGAGGATGATAGTTATGCTTTTTGGGGATAGATTAAAAATTTTGAGAGAAGAAAATAAATTAACACAAACTGACTTGGCTAGTATTATAAATGTATCTGCTCGCGTCATTGGTTACTATGAGTCGAATGACCGCTTTCCTAAGGATCAGCAAACACTAGTTTGTATTGCAAACTACTTTGGTGTGTCTTTGGATTGGCTGTTAGGGCGTACTGATATCAGGAGTTTTTCAAAAGATGCCTCCAATTTTCTAAACATAGACCTCTCCTGTTTATGTGATGAGGACGTCAATAAAATTAAGGAATATGCGGAAATGCTCCGACAATTCAAACTTTTGATGCTTTGGATTGGTTAGCACGATTGGTAACTCATATCCCAAATAAGGGAGAGCAATTTGTAAGATATTATGGTTATTATTCAAATAAGAGTAGAGGACAAAGGAAAAAAGCTGAGACAG
>JAAYPF010000051.1 GCA_012519925.1 Clostridiaceae bacterium | reverse complement strand
TGTTCAAAAAGGATTTTTAGGAGACCTAAGTTTATCTTTTATGCACTTGGCGATGGTATTTTTAATATATTAAAAAAAACTAAGGAAGGTGTTAGATACCTCCTAGAAAAACCACCTCCATCACAATAACTTGATATTTTCAAAGCCTTTAAGCTCAAAGATCCCTCAGTTTTTTGTTACTAAATTTGGGGAAACTCAAAAACAAACGAGCAAAAAAGTGCGCAGATTGGTTGATAATAAAGTATGTGGTATGCTAAAATTGTCTAGACTTTTAATAAGCTATTGTAAATAGAGATAGGATGATTTGTAATGGAAAAGGATAATTTTAGCAAACTAAATAAAAACACTTTTTTGCATATACGCAAAATATATATCGAAAGCAATCTGAAAAATATTATTTTGCTTATTTGTTTGTCCATAGTGTTATCAGTAATGGGGACTTTTGTTTCTTCAAATTTTTCTTTTAAAGTGTTACTACTTTACTTGACTCAGCCAACTTTATTTTTGTTAAACACCTTGCCTTTAACACTGGTTATGCTATTCGTTTTTTTACTAACTTCAAGGTTTTGGATTTCATATTTTGTTTCGGGAAGTTTTTATTTAATTGTGCAATTTGTGAATTGTTTTAAAATTAGTTTAAGGCATGAGCCTTTTGTACCGGCAGATATCCTTTTAGGAAATGAATCTACTAATGTTATAAAGATAAGTGAATTACCTATTGATAATAGTTTGGTTATTGCGATGGTTTTGTTTCTAATTGGCGGTATCAGTCTGTTTTTAGTAATAGAGCCAAAACCAACGAGTTGGTTATATAAAGCAATTAGCATTATTGTTACTGTGATGCTTTCGGGTGTTTTATATAATGCTTTTTATAAGAATGAAAGTTTTTATGACAAATTTAAAGTTGAGGGGACTATTTATTCTTCTGTAGATATAGTTAGGTCAAGAGGGTTTATATATTCCTTTTTAGTTAAGCTAAACTCATTAAAATTATCACCACCTGAAGGATACTTAGCTCAAGAAGTCAAAGAAGTGCTAGCGACTTATGAAAATGAACAAGTTATTCAAGTTGATAATGCTATTGGCTCAAATAATAAAATGCCTCATGTAATTGCAATTATGAGTGAAGCTTTTTTTGATATAGATAGGATTCCTGGGATTGAGTTTAACTCTTCAAAGGAGCCTTTAGAAAATTATAATAAAATTATTGAAGAAGCTTATCATGGTAAGATAGTTACAAATGTTTATGGAGGAGGCACCGCATGTACCGAATGTGAGTTTTTAACAGGAACTTGTCTTAGTATATCCAATTGGTCTGCAGATACTTATTCTGCGTATATACGCAAAGACACATTTTCACTTGCAAGATTGTTTGCGAACAAAGGGTATAAGACAACAGCATTGCATCCGGGATATCAGTGGTTTTATAATAGGTTTAATGTCTATGAATATTTTGGCTTTGACGAACGTTATTTTGCAGTTGATGTAACTGAACGAAATACAAAAACACTTACTGGATATGTATCGGATATGGATACTTATAAGTTCTTGTTGAAGGATTTTAGAAATCATTTAGAAAGGGATCCTATTAATCCATATTTTAATTTTACAGTTACAATAGAGAACCACGGACCATATCCTAATGAGCCCATTGGTTATCCCGAGATTTTAAAACAAAATGATTCTGTGGATGAGCAGTATTACAATTTGATAAACAATTATGTGGGAGGTCTTAAGCAAAATGATGAGGCCTTGGGATATTTAGTTGAGCAATTAAGAAAATCGGAAGAACCTGTAGTATTAGTGTATTTTGGGGATCATCTTCCGTTTTTAGGAAGTGAGTTTGCAGGCTATAAGGCAATGAATTACAGTGTTGGAGCATATGTTGGAGTTGATGAGTATTTAAACACTTATGAGACACCCTACTTTATTTGGAGCAATGATTCTGCTAGACACTTGTTTGAGCGGCAGGGGAAGAGTGTACTATTAGGAGAAGCACCCAAAATTAGTTCAAATTACTTAAGCACAGTATTCCTTGATTATATGGGGATTAATGATTCTGCATATTTCAATTGTTTGAAAGATATAAAGAGTCAGTTGCCTGTGATTACTAGCAGGTTTTATAAAAACAGTAATGGAGATTTTACTGAAACCTTAAAGGAGGATGAAAGGGCATTACTGAGCAAATACACAAATTTACAGTATTATATGTTGTTTGAAAATCAGATTGATTCGAAATAATAGCACTTATGTTAGGAAACTGTAAGGTTCCATAAAGGGCTCTGAATAATATTGAACGAATCATTTCTGAAGTCGACTAAAGTCTAGAGTATACATTACATTATTTTGGGGGGATTAAAATTGGAGAAAATAAAGCTCTTTTGCCTACCTTATGCAGGGGGCTCAGCTATGACATATTTGAGTTGGAAGAAGCAATTAGATGAGAGAATAAACTTAAAGCCAATAGAACTTTCTGGAAGAGGAAAGCGTTTTGGTGAACTTTTATATCAAAGTATTGATGAAGCTATAGAGGATATATATGTGAATATATCCGATGAATTGAACGGAACACCTTATGCAGTGTTTGGGCATAGTATGGGTACTATACTTGCATATGAATTGATTCGTAAAATAGTTCATCATAAAGCTCAGGAGCCTGTTCATGTGTTTTTATCCGGCAGATATCCACCATACATTAAAACTGTAGAGGAGAATGTATATTTGCTTCCTGACAAGGAGTTTATTGATAGAGTTATGAAATTAGGTGGGACAAATAAAGAGGTAGCGGACAATAAAGAATTACTGGATTTATTCTTGCCGATATTAAGATCGGACTACAAACTTGTTGAAACCTATAAACACAGTGGTAGTATATCAAAAATAAATTGTGACATAACCGTATTGAATGGAAAGAATGACAACTGCATTATAGGAAAAGATATAAGTAGATGGAGGGAATATACAAATAGATCCTGTAGTTTTTATGAGTTTGATGAAGGACATTTTTTTATCAATAAGTTTAAGGAAGATGTTATTGAGATAATTAATAGTAAACTAATAAGGGAAAAGGATATTGGAAAAACAAACCATTAAGTGTTAATATTATAAAACAAATACCAAAATGTTAATTAATGTTTACTTTTTAATAAGTTTTGATATAATTATTTGGTGAAAGATGCCATAATTACCATTGGCCTAAAATGGTGACAAGCTATAGTTTTTTATGGTATAATAAACATTAATCAATATAACCAAATGGAGTGTGTTCAATTATGAAAAAATTATTCAGCAGTTTAGTTATTAGTGGTATTTTAGCAACTAGTATAGGTACATATGCAGAAGTAACTAGTTGGACCGCAGAAAAGGCAACTTTTAAGGTAATGGTTAGGGGAGAAGAGTTTATTTCAGAAAATCCTGCTATTGTGGTTGAGGGAAGAACTTATTTACCTCTAAGGGCTATGGGAGATGCCTTAGATGTAAATGTTGAGTGGAATCCAGAATTGAAACAAGCTGAAGTAGCTATGTCGGAAAAGGAACCTACATCCGGTGAGGTTAAAGCACCAACTCAACCCGTTGTAGATACTGTTACTAGCTGGAAAGCGGAAAAAGCAACTTTTAAGGTAATGGTAAGAGGTGAAGAGTTTATTTCAGAAAATCCACCTATAGTTGTGGAAGGAAGAACGTATTTACCTTTGAGAGCATTAGGAGATGTATTAGGAGTAGATGTTGAGTGGAATGCAGAATTAAAGCAGGCGGAAGTTGCAATGAAGGGAACTAGTACTCCGGAACCGTCAACTAGTTCGACACCAATGCCAACTCCAAGACCAACGTCTGAAGCAGATACAATTGGTTTTGCTATAGGTTCTGCAGAGGCTAAAGCAGGGGAAATAGTGGAGATTCCTATTACTATATCCAATTTATCCACTATAGGTATTTCAACCGCAAACTTTGCAATTTACTTTGATCCTGATACTTTTGATTTTAAAGAAGTAACAGCAGGAGAAATTGTTACTAATCCTAGTACAAATTTCGAGTGCAATTATGCTGTTCCAGCTTTAAAATTTTTATTTTTAGACTACACAATGATAAGTCAACCTATAGTTAAAAATGGAGTTTTTGCCACTATCAAACTTCAAGTTAAAAAGGATGCAAAAGTTGGTGAGTACGTAATAGAAACTCATGGAAAAGCTACTTTTGGAGACAATTCGTTGCGTAGTATGAACAATGAAATAACATCAGGAAAAATAACTGTTGTGGAATAGTATTCTACTATAAAAGAATTTGTACAGTTAAATGCTGGGTTAATAAATTTAAGTTTAACTAATTGCATTAAGGGCTACCATATATTGATTTGGTAGCCCTTTAAATATTACCAGTTTATTAACTCTTTGATTTTAATTACAACAATATCGCCTTTTTGACCAGTGATATGCAGTATTTTTTCAAAGTCAGATTCAGTAAGTCTTCTTCTGAGTTCAGATATATTTACACAATTCTTTTTTAGCATGTCTTTATCAGTTTCAAGAATTTTATTTATAATAACTTCTTTATTTACTTTAGACAGAACTTCATTAAGTTCATCAAGGTTACCCTTCTTAAGATAGAATATAAAAGTATTTAGTCTGGTTTGTAGATCGCTTCTATGGGAGTCACTGAACACTTCTACGAATCTCTTTTTTAACAGGTTGCTTGTCATTATTTATCTCCTTTCAAAGCATATGGATTCCTAATTATAGGACTCTTCCTATGTAATAAGTTGGTGTCAAATTTGTACGGTTTACATAAGTTTTACATACTCATTTATATTCTAGTTTAGGGAAAAGTGTTACTGGTAAATAAAAAGTTGTTGAGGTATGCTTTTTGTGACAGGAAAAATGTATAAAAAATACAAAGTATTGAAATCTGTTAGCAATACTCCGTATTTTTTATACATTTAGGTACTAAGGATTATTTTATTTCTTAAATATAAATGCATTTGGTAATAAATCATTAAGACTATAAACCTTATATTCACCTTTGTTGTTACTACAAAGAATAACAAGATCCTCATCTGCAAATTCCAGAATAACTTGTCTGCATATGCCGCAAGGGAGAGTAAAATCATTGGAATCACTTGCAATTGCAAGGGCTTTTATACTTCTCTCGCCTTCTGAGATGGCTTTTAGTATAGCAGTTCTCTCGGCACATATTGTTGCTCCGTAGGAGGAGTTTTCTACATTTACTCCAGTATATACTTTGCCAGAGGTGGCTATAAGTGCGGCACCAACATGGAAGTTTGAATATGGAGCATAGGCATTTTGCTTTATGTCGTTTGCTGATTTAACCAGATCTTTGTAATCCATAAAAAGGGACCTCCTTAGAAAACTGTTTTTGGTTTGCTGATTTTAAGAATGCTCTCAGGCAATTAAAATTACATTTCGATATTTTATTATAACATTTTTTCTATTCTCCACAAACAATAAACTGTATTTGCCAACAAAAATTTGGTTTTTTACTTTACCTGTTTTGTTGATAATCGTTTTACGCTTATGATATAATACTATTACTTTGTACTAATAATAGCATTTTAAGGAGTTTAAAAATGAATAAAGCAGTAAAAGTAATTGTAACAACATGTTTTTTTCTGATTTCGATTTATGTTTTATCCGTTGTATCATATGCAGTCACCTCTAAGGACTATTTCAATGAAGGAAATTCTCTTTTGGAATCGGAAAAATACGAAGAAGCAATACAAAGTTATAATAAAGCTATTGACTTAGATTCAGATGTGGCTGGTTATTACTATTATAAAGCGTTATGCTTTTCAAATCTTAGAAAGCATAATGAGGCAGTAGCACTTTATGAACGTGCGATTTATTTAGATTCTGATTATAGAGAGGCGTATTTCAATAAAAGTGTCTCTTTGATGGAGTCTCAGAAATTAGATTATGCCCTTGAAAGCATCAATAAATATATTTCGAAGTATCCTAAGCAATCGGATGGATATATTTTAAAAGGTAGCATTTTGCTAAATATGAAAAGATATACTGAAGTGATAGATATATCAAATGAACTTATATCAATGAGTAATAGAGATAAAAGCAAGCTTTCTTTGGCGTACTCAAATATGGGATGTGCACTAGCATACCTTGGTAGGACTGGAGAAGCCTTGACGGCTAGTAACAAAGCATTAGAATATGACCGAAAAAATATGGATGCCTATATTGCTATGAGCTTGGTATATAATTATCAGGGGAAGTATGATGAAGCGATAAAAATGTGTGATAACATTATAGCTATTGATAGCAGCTTTATTAAAGCATATTTAAGCAAGGCACATTATTTGTTAAATACTGAAGAATACGAAAAATCAATTATATGTACAGAGAAAGCTGCTAAATTAAATGTTTCAAGTAACGCTAATATTGAATCGCTTATTTTTCTCAATAAAGCAGGTGCATTATGTGGGCTTAAAAAATATGAAGAAGCTGTTGAAGAGGCAGAAAAAGCCATTGAGTTAAATAATGAAGCTGCTTTGGCATATTCGTATAAAGGCGATGCCTTAGGTAAACTTGGTAGATATGAAGAGGCTATTGTAGCCTGTGATAAAGCTATTAAAATTGACTCTGAAATATATGGTGTCTTTATTTCAAAAGCTTATTCATTAAACAATCTCGGAAGATATGTTGAAGCAATTGAAGCGTGTAAAATGGCTTTGGAAGTTGGTTCGAAAAATCCAAAGATAAGTGCTCAAGCCTATACGAACATTGGGATTGCACAAGTGGGACAGGAAAACTATGAAGAAGCTTTAAGTAACCTTGAAAGTGCGTTGGAATTTCAACCTAAGGATACAGATATTTTATCTTCAATATATGAAAACAAAGCCTTTGTTTTTGTAGAGTTTAAAAAATTCGAAGAAGCTCTTATAAATATTGAAAAATCCATCGAAATTGATTCTGAGAATTATAGACTTTATATAAATAAAAGTAATGCACTTATAGGACTTTTGAAATATGAGGATGCACTTGAATGCTGTAATATAGCTATTAATAATGGTGTTGAGGATTATAGGCTTTATAATAACAGGGCTTTAGCCTTAGAGAATAAAGGAAATTATAAAGAGGCATTAAAGAATTTTGATAAAAGTCTTGAATTAAATAATAGGGACAAGACAGTAATAGAAAACAGAGATAGAGTATCGGGTAAGAATACTTTTAGAAAGGTAAGAGTTATGCTTCGTATATTCTTAATAGTAGTGATAATTTCAGTTGCCATCCTATTAATTATCAAAAAAAGGGGAGGTAACAAAAGAGAATCTGTTCGGCTTGAAAAGGTATATAGTGGAATTGATTTCTAAAGGTATATTAGTATAGATGCAAATGCTATGTGGTAGGTCTGTGAAATGAGATGTTAATGTTGATGATATAAAAAACGCTTTAGTATTGTGCACATGATATAAAAGATTATGAAATTGTTAGTAAAATTTTGTTTTAAATAGCATACGGGTTTTCTCTGCCACGAAGATATTACACTTCGTGGCAGTTTTATTACGCTCCTTAGAATGAAAGGAGCAAAAACGAAGGGGCTCGATGTGCCGTAGTTTTTATTTAGCCTATTTCGAACGAATTGAAAGAGGCTAAAACTTACAAAATTCTTCGCCTTCTTCAACTAAAACAATCAAGGGATAGAAAAAAGAAAATTTAAGAAGGTGGAATTTATTTATATTATAATAGAATATTTTCTTCAATTTCCTGTCTATATAGATGAGAACTTTGATAACACAGAGAATGGAGGTACACATGGAGGATATACAAATCATCAAGCTGTACTGGTCGCGTGATGAAACTGCGATACAAGAGACTAAAAAATGATACAGAGTCAGAATTGCTTGATTTGTTAGGTGTTTCTGATACTGAAACCCTCTCTATGCAGTGCGGAAACTTATACCGCTTACTTTACAAAGATAATAACATCGGGAAGCTAAAAATCGCAAACTCCATTTGGATGGATGATGATATGAATGGTGCTCCAATTGTGTTTAAAGAAGATTTTGTAAAAAACGCAGCAGAAAATTTCTACGCAAGTTCTCATAGTGTGGACTTTGCAAGTGAAGAAACTCGAAAAGCGATGTCGGATTGGGTTTCAGCTAACACAAACGGTACCCTATCTCCTAAGATAGAAATAGATACTAGTGAACAAATACTATCAATACTCAATACTGTTTATTTCTATGACCAATGGATTAACCGCTTTGACAAAAGTAAAACAGCCGAGGATGCATTTTACCTTTCGGATGGTGGCAATGTAAAATGTGATTTTCTAAATCAATCATTTATGTCGATGGATTTTACAAAAGGAGAGGGTTTTACACGTGCTGGTTTGCAACTAAAAAATGCAGGTCAGATGATATTTATACTTCCCGATAATGGTATTTCACCTTATGAGTTGCTTTCGTCTCCCGACAAAATGAAGGATACATTTGAAGGTGGAAAGAACTTCTATGGTGAGGTGTTATGGAAAATACCTAAGTTCAGTTTTGGTTCAGACCTTTCACTGAACGATGTTCTCAAAAGCCTTGGTGTAAGTTCTGCCTTCATGCCTAATGCAGATTTTACTGGTATAACTGATAGTATGGCTTTTATTACTGATGTCCATCAAGAAACACATATTGCCATAGATGAAAATGGTGTGGAGGCATCGGCCTTTACTCAGATTAACTGTTGCGGTGCTGCACCACCAGAAGGTCGTGCGGATATGATTCTTGACAGACCTTTTATCTACGGTATTAAAGAACAAAACGGTAGTCTGCTGTTTGTGGGGGTATGCGAAAACCCTGCTGAAGGATAGTTCTTCGTAGTATGAAAATTATTATACTAGTGACTGAATATATTCCTACATATATATAATGAAAAAACACGCATATATCCTTGCTAATGGCTATGGTGAAAAATTGCTAAAGATAATAGGTAGTAATGTAGAGCTGTGTAAATCCGCAGAGCTTAAAAAAGGAGTTGGTTGATGAACTCCTTTTATTTTTTAATTGTTTTTATGCAGATAAATTTGTATAATATAATATATAGTAATAAAAAATAGAATTTGTGGAAGGTCGTGTCATATGCTGTCAAAGGTTAAAAGCTTTGGGCTTATGGGTATTGACGGATATGTTGTTATTGTGGAAACTGATATCTCTAACGGTATTCCGTCATTTGACATGGTTGGACTAGGTGATACAGCAGTTAAGGAGTCTAAAGAGCGTGTTCGTGCGGCTATCAAAAATGCAGGTCTTGAATTTCCAATCAAAAGAATTACAGTTAATCTTGCACCGGCAGACAAGAAAAAGGAAGGGTCAGCCTTTGATTTGCCGATAGCACTAGGTATTTTGATTGCTACAGAGCAAATAAGTAATGGAGATATTGATAATTACGCTTTTTTGGGTGAGCTTTCACTAGATGGAGAAATCAAACCAATCAAGGGAATTTTACCTATGGTCATCAGTGCAAGGCATAGCGGAATGGAAAATATTATTGTGCCTTTAGAAAATGCTGATGAAGCAGCAGTAGTTAATGGAATTAACGTAATGCCTGCAAAAAACATAGTTGATGTGGTAAATCACCTAAACGGTGTTTGCAAATTAAACATACATAATATTGATTTAAATGAGTTGTTTGAAAACAATATAGAATATGATGTGGATTTTGCCGATGTCAAGGGACAGGAAAATGTTAAACGTGCTTTAGAAGTTGCTGCATCTGGTGGACACAACTGCGTCATGATAGGAAGCCCCGGCTGTGGTAAGACAATGATTGCAAAGAGATTGCCGACTATTCTTCCGTCTATGACTTTTGAAGAAGCCCTTGAAGTAACCAAAATACACAGTATAGCCGGAAACTTGTCCGACAAGGTCGCGTTAATTACTCAACGTCCTTTCAGGGCTCCACACCATACCATATCAAATGTCAGCCTTATTGGTGGAGGCAAGTATCCAAAACCGGGTGAAATAAGCCTTGCTCATTTTGGAGTTTTATTTTTAGATGAGCTTCCCGAGTTTGATAAAAATGCTCTAGAGGTATTAAGACAGCCCTTAGAGGATGGAACAGTCACTATTTCAAGGATTAATGCAACTTTTACATATCCCGCAAGAACCACATTGATATGTGCAGCAAATCCGTGTAAATGTGGAAATTACTTAGATGAAACAAAAGAATGTACTTGTACCCCCAAGCAAATACAGCAGTATCTTGGAAAATTGTCAGGACCACTGTTAGATCGACTTGACATTCATATTGAAGTGCCTTCGGTGAAATTTAAAGATCTTGAAAGTCGCGAAGAAGGAGAAAAATCAAGTGTGATTAGAGAGCGGGTAAATAAAGCTAGGAAGATCCAACAAGAGAGATATAAAGGCTTAAATATATTCTCAAATGCAGAACTAACGCCTATGCTGATAAAAAAGTACTGTAAACTTGATAAAAAATGCAGTGAAATTCTAAAAAATGCCTTTGAAAGATTGGGCTTAAGTGCAAGAGCTCACAATAGAATTCTTAAGGTGGCTAGGACGATAGCAGATATGGAAGAAAGTGAAAGTATTCTTAAAGAGCATTTGCTAGAAGCGATACAATACAGAAGTCTTGACCGAAAAGTATAAAAAATTATTCTGTTTTACAGCTAAAGGTTTTCTGATATTTTGTGTGCATATTAGAATTTCCAGTTATTTAAGAAACTATGAAAGTTTCTAAATATGTAAAAATCTATATTAAGTCAGCCATAACAAACAAAACAGCAAAAAAACAACCCTAATTAAGTGTTAACCTGTTTTAGTGTCAAACGA
Organism: Clostridiaceae bacterium; assembly: GCA_012519925.1. Classification (GTDB taxonomy): domain Bacteria; phylum Bacillota; class Clostridia; order Acetivibrionales; family Acetivibrionaceae; genus Acetivibrio. Next base: position 12,641 of record JAAYPF010000051.1, on the reverse strand, counting down.
CTCCATTACGTGAGCTTCTAATGCTCAGGTCAAGTAATTGCGTCATTTGACACTAAAACGATAGGTACTCCCCACTATTCAATATTTTTTTATTCGCACCCCTAAAGATTTCTCAAACATTAGACGATATCCTATCGAGAAATATACTTTTATTGACAAGGAGTTTTTTATATGCTTAATAATTACAAATATTGGGTTTGGTTTGGGTCAATTCCCGGAATCGGTGCGATTAAGAGTAAAAAGCTACTTGAATATTTTGAAGATCCCTATAATATATTTACAGCAAAAGAATTGGATTTAGCCACCCAATCCTATTTAACTAGGTTGGATGTTACTAATCTGTTAAATAAGAAATATAAAGAAAATTTAAATAAGCATATTGAAAATATAAATGCAAATGATATAAAGATAATCTCAATTAAGGACGAAAATTATCCTGAATATTTGAAGAACATTTATGACCCTCCACTAATACTTTATGTCAAGGGAAAGGTCTATAAAGAAGAGAAGTATATTGCAGTGGTGGGTTCAAGGAGAGCCACATCGTATGGTTTGAATATGGCGGAAGTAGTTTCGCGAGAACTTTCAAGATGTGGCATAACTGTTGTTAGTGGGATGGCAAGAGGAATTGATACCTATGCTCATAAAGGAGTTCTAAGTGTAAGTGGAAGAACTATTGCTGTTTTAGGTTGTGGCCTCGACATAGTATATCCCTATGAAAATAAAAAAATCATGGAAAACATAATAATAGATGGAGCTTGTGTATCAGAATTTTTGCCCGGCACAAAGCCGCTTGCCGGTAATTTTCCTGCAAGAAATAGGATTATAAGTGGAATGTCAATGGGAGTTATAGTTATAGAGGCAGGAGAAAGAAGTGGATCGCTCATTACTGCTAATTTTGCATTAGAGCAGGGGCGTGAGGTGTTTGCGCTACCAGGTAATGTCAATAGTCTTAACAGCACAGGAACAAATAAATTGATTAAAGAAGGAGCTAAAATGGTTACTACGATAGAAGATGTTTTGGAAGAAATTGGTACGTATTTTAGTGATAATAAAAAGGATTCCTTTACAAACAAGCTAAAAGATGATAAATTGCTAAATGGACTTGATCAAGATGAAGTTAAAATCGTGGAATGCTTGAAACTAGAACCTGCTCATATTGATATTATTGCAAATAAGACCGGTTTGAATATAAAAGTTGTAAATTCGGTTATTGTTATGTTGGAGTTAAAAGGTATTGTTGAACAGATTCCTGGAAAAGTATATCGGCTAAAGTTATAAATTATTATTTGTATAAATAAATACATAATATTATAATAGTAAAGTGATTTTTATTTTGCAATTTTTCAATGTATGGTTATAATAAGATTATTGCAAAATAATGCAGACAAACATGACTGGAGGATAAAGATGGCTTATAAGTTAGTTATAGTTGAGTCTCCCGCAAAAGCTAATACAATTAAAAAGTTTCTAGGTAAGGATTATAAGATAGTGGCTTCTGTAGGACATGTGAGGGATTTACCAAAAAGTCAGATCGGTGTCGATGTTGAGAATAATTTTGAACCGAAATATATTACTATCAGGGGTAAAGGTGAGGTTATCTCTAAACTGAAGAAAGAAGCTAAAAATGCAAAAAGGATTTATCTAGCAACTGACCCTGATAGAGAGGGTGAAGCTATTTCGTGGCATTTGGCTACTTTATTGAATATAGATAATAACGAGAAATGCAGAGTGACTTTTAATGAAATTACAAAAAATGCAGTTAAAAATGCAATAAAAGAACCTAGAGAAATTGATTTAGATCTTGTAGATGCTCAGCAGGCTAGGAGGATTTTAGATAGAATAGTAGGTTATAAGATAAGTCCTATACTATGGAAGAAAGTTAAAAAGGGACTTAGTGCTGGAAGAGTTCAGTCAGTCGCTACAAGGTTAGTTTGTGACAGGGAAGAAGAAATTGAGAACTTTATACCTGAAGAGTATTGGTCAATAAATGCTACTCTTGAGAAGAAAGGTGCTAAAGGTAATTTTAACGCCAAATTTTATGGTAAAGATGGCAAAAAAGTAGAACTTAAAAATGAAGACGATGTAAAAAAAATACTTGATAACATAAAAGAAAAAGCATTTATTGTGAAAAAAATAAAGAAGAGTGAGAAGAAGAAATCGCCTGCTCCTCCATTCATTACTAGTACGATGCAACAGGAAGCAGCAAGAAAATTAGGTTTTACCACCAAAAAAACTATGATTGTTGCTCAGCATCTATATGAAGGTATTGATATAAAAGGAGTTGGAGCACTTGGACTTGTGACCTATATTCGTACCGATTCAACAAGGATTTCTAATGAGGCTCAACAGGATGCTATAAATTTTATTAAGGACAAATACGGAGAAAAGTATGTTCCTAAGGAAAAACGCATATTTAAAAATAAAAATGCCTCGCAGGATGCCCATGAATGTATAAGACCGTCACAAGTTGGCATGGAACCGGATGCTATAAAGGATTCTCTCACAAAAGATCAATATAAGCTATACAAATTAATCTGGTCGAGATTTGTATCAAGCCAGATGTCATCAGCGGAGTATGATACTATAAATACCGATATTACTGCAGGAGACTATATTTTTAGGGCTAATGGACAAAAACTAAGATTCCAAGGCTTTATAGTTTTATATCAGGAAGGTAAAGATGATGAAGGGGAAGAAAAAGATAATAACATTCCCGAACTTGTTGAAGGTGAAGAGTTAAAACAGAAAAAAATAGATCCTAAACAACATTTTACTCAACCACCACCAAGGTATACCGAAGCAAGTTTGGTAAAGACTCTAGAGGAAAAGGGAATAGGCAGACCGAGTACGTATGCTCCTACTATTACTACTATACTTGCTAGGGGATATGTAGTTAAGGATGCCAAAACATTACTACCTACAGAGTTGGGTAAAATAGTAAATGATATCATGAAAAATTATTTCCATGACATAGTGGATGTTGAGTTTACAGCTCAATTAGAGAAAAAACTTGATGATGTGGAAGAAGGTTATAAGAAATGGGTGGAAGTTATGCAGAGCTTTTATTCACCCTTTGCTAAGGTATTGAAAGATGCGGAGGATAAGATTGGCAATGTTGAGGTTCCTGATGAAGTAACGGATGAAATTTGTGAAAAGTGTGGAAGAAACATGGTAATAAAAATGAGCAGATATGGTAAGTTTTTAGCCTGTCCTGGGTTTCCAGAATGCAGAAATGCAAGACCTATTGTAGAGGAGACAGGGGTTAACTGTCCTAAATGTGGTGGTAAGGTATATATTAAAAAGTCCAGAAAGGGTAAGAAATACTTAGGTTGTGAGAATAATCCTACATGTAGCTTTATGAGCTGGGATATGCATTCTAAAGAGAGCTGTCCTAAATGTGGAAACTTCTTATTGAAAAAGTTTTCTGGCAAGAAAGTTCAATTTAAATGTAGCAATGAAGAGTGTGATTTTACCAAAGTTGAAGAACGTAAAAAAGAAGAAGAGTAATTCAGGTGATTTCAAAAAACATTGTATAGGTGTTTTTTGAAAGGATCTTAAGGAAAGGTAATATAAATGTCTCAATATATAAATGTAATAGGAGCAGGATTAGCAGGCTGTGAAGCTGCCTATCAAATAGCAAAAAGAGGAATAAAAGTACGGTTATATGAGATGAAGCCCATAACATATTCACCGGCACACCAACTTGAAACTTTTGCAGAACTTGTTTGTAGCAACTCATTAAGATCTGACCAGATTGAAAATGCAGTAGGGCTTTTAAAAGAAGAAATGAGACTGCTTGATTCTATAATAATGAAGTGTGCCGATGCAACAAGAGTGCCAGCGGGTGGGGCATTAGCGGTGGATAGAGGTCGATTTTCTCAATTAGTAACCGATTTAATTAGGGAAAATGAAAATATTGAAATAATAAATGAAGAAGTTAAGCAACTACCCTCAGAAGGGATTACAGTTTTAGCGTCAGGCCCATTGACTTCTAAAAGTTTGTCAAAGAGTATTATGGAGTTAATTGGAGAAGAATATCTTCATTTTTTCGATGCAGCTGCTCCTATTGTTACTTATGATTCAATCAATATGGACAAGGCTTATAAGGCAGCAAGATATAACAGGGGTACCGAAGATTACATTAACTGCCCTATGAATAAGGAAGAATATGATAACTTTTGGAATGAGCTGATTAAGGCAGAACTTGCACAAGTAAAAGATTTTGAAAAGGAAGTTGTCTTTGAAGGGTGCATGCCTATAGAGACAATGGCAAAAAGAGGCATAGATACTTTGCGATTTGGTCCTTTAAAGCCTGTGGGTTTGATTGACCCAAAGACGGGGCTTGAGGCATATGCTGTGGTTCAATTAAGGCAGGACAATACAGAGGGAACCCTATTTAATATGGTGGGATTTCAAACACGTTTAAAATGGCCAGAGCAAAAGAGAGTATTTAGTATGATACCAGGACTTGAGAATGCTGAGTTTTTAAGATATGGGGTTATGCATAGAAACACTTTTATTAATTCCCCGAAAATTCTTGAAGCTACCTATAGGATGAGAAAAATACCTAATATATATTTTGCAGGTCAGATGACTGGCGTGGAAGGGTATGTAGAATCTGCATCATCAGGGCTACTTGCTGGAATCAATGCTTCAATGAACTTCCTTAAAAAGAGTGAAGTATTATTCCCTAGGACAACTGCTTTAGGTGCATTGAGTAATTATATTTCCGACCCCAATGTTAAAGATTTTCAGCCGATGAATATAAATTTTGGTTTGATGGAGGGTTTAGGAGTTAGAATTAGGGATAAGCGAAAGAAAAATTATGAGATAGCTCAAAGAGCTTTACAAATTGTAAAAAAAATAGCGGAGGGAAATTTGTAGTATTTTGATTTTTTTACGAATTACTTTATTTGGTACGAATTTATTGTGTGTTTTTTCATTTTCGTAGTTGTTTTTTAAAAAAAATTATGTTAATATCTACTTAAGTATTTTTTTGTGAATAATGACTTATCTTAATTTATATACTTTTAAAGATTTACCGCTTAATAGATAACTATATAAAATGCAGAATTGAAGGTTATGTTATGAGTATAGTTATCTACAAATGCTTTAGAAGTTGTTCTTTATTGTTATTCTTTATATGTTTGCTAAAGTTAAACTTTTTGTTTTGGTTATTCGAAAAATAACTGATCGATCGTTTTTTCAATAAAATTAATTTGAAGGGCTTTGATATTAATATTACATAGGTTATTTTTGAAATGACCCTACAACAAAAGTAACTGTTCAACTAAAATTTCTGTTTTGATTTATATTTTTTGCATCAAGCATAAATTTCTTATACTTTGGAGGCTTCCTGAATTTTTTTAGATGAGTTTTGACATATATAATGAAATTTCTTAGATAAAGCATTTTGTTGTTCAAATATACTATAGCAATGGAATTAGAATAGGAGGCGTTCTATAATGCTAGACAGGATTTTATTTGAAACAAAGGTTGTTGAAAAATCCTTAAATGCATCATTAATGCGTAATGAAGCAATAGCTCACAATATCGCTAACGTAGATACTCCAGGATATAGCAGAAAGACTGTTAGCTTTGAAGAAAAACTGAAGGATGCCATTTATAAGAATAGCTTTAAGGGAAAAAGAACTGACCCAAGACATATTCAAATTGGTGCAAGTGGTATTGATGAGGTAAAAATTAACATAATTGAGGATAAAAGTTCCTTAGATATGAGGCTCGATGGTAATAATGTCGATATTGAACAAGAGATGGCTCAAATGGCGGAAAATAATATTAAGTATGAAGTGCTAATTCAGAGAATGATAGGTTCTTTTAATAAAATGAAAACAGTAATCAGGGAAGGACGATGATAATAATGGGATATTTTAGTTCTCTTAACATCGGAGCAACCGGATTGACCGCTCAAAGGCTTAGAATGGATACAATTTCACAAAATATCGCAAATGTAAACACAACAAGAACTGAAAATGGTACGCCCTACAGGAGAAAAGTTGTAGTTTTTGAGGAGAAATCGCAAGATACTCCTTTTTCAGAGTATTTGAATGATAGTAGCAAAAAATTAGTAGGGGCTGGGGTAAGAGTTGCAAGGGTTGTAGAAGATAGAACTGCTTTTAAAAAGGTTTACGATCCTGGGCATCCCGATGCTGACGAAGAGGGATATGTTGAAATGCCAAATGTTGATATACTTACCGAAATGATCAATATGATTTCTGCAACAAGATCCTATGAGGCTAATGTGACCTCTATAAACACAACTAAAAGTATGGCTATGAAGGCTTTACAAATCGGGAAATAGATACATAGAGTAGCTATAATATATTCTTAAGAAGAATTGTGTTTCACAAATCTATGGAGTGTAGGAGGCAATTATGGCTGTTAATGGAGTTAATATTTTATCTTCCATACCAAAATCAAACTTTATAAGTACCGACAAAACTGGTAGTGTTGAAAGTAGTTTTGCAAATTATCTCAAAGATGCACTAACAAAAGCCAGTGACCTTGAAAAGGAATCAACAGCTCTAACAGAATCGTTTGCCGCTGGTAATACAGATAATATCCACCAAGTTCTAATTGCTGCTGAGAAAGCAGAAATAGCACTTCAATTCACCATGCAAATTAGAAATAAAATCATGGAAGCCTATAATGAAATAATGCGTATGCAAATATAAATAAATTGAATTTGTTAGTTACTCGATAGTACAGGAATTTACATTTTGAAAGTTCGCCCGAAGGGCATTAAGTTTAGTGTGTTGTGTGTGCTTTAATTATGCTATGAGTAAAAGAAAAGATAATTGTGACAAAAGAAAAGAATCCTTGTGGAAGGTGATGATTTTATGCCCGAGGTTTTATCAAAGCTAAAAGAACGTTTTTCAGACCTGTGGAAAAATCTTGATAAATCTCAGAAGACCAGAGTATATTTGATATCAACTATATTGATTATCGCTATAACGGTAAGTATAGTGTTACTTACACGTACCACATATGTACCTCTTGTCACAATTGATGACACAAAGGATGCAGCTGAAATTGAAAAGGTGCTTACTGATAAGGGGATTAGTTTCAAACCAGGGGAAGGAAACAAGATACTAGTTAATTCAAAAGACAAGAATAAGGCTGAGTTTGCCCTTGCATCGTCGGGAATAACATCTGCAGGAATGAATTTTGAAGATGCTTGGAATCTTGTTAATATAACTTCAACTGAAAGTGACAAAAAACAATTATGGCAAAATTTCAAAAAGAACAGTCTTGTAGCAAAGCTTAAGATGTTTGATAATGTCAAGGATGCGGATGTTGAAGTTACGATGCCTGAAAATTCCCTGTTTTTTAGTGGTACATCCAGTGAAAAACCTACAGCTTTTGTTAGAATAAATCCAAAGGGAGAAATTAGCACCGAACAGGTAAAGGGAATAGTCAGTGTTGTTGCGGCATCCATAGAAGGACTTGAGCCTTCTAATGTAACAGTTGTCGACAATAACTTTAATGTATTAAGTGCTGAGCTTAACAGTAGCATAGGAGATACATCCACACAATACAAGATGAAGTTAAGAGTTAAGGAAGAACTCGAGAGAAATATAAAGGTATTATATCCAAACAAGTCAAATAGTTATGACTATATAAGTGTAGTTGTAAATCCCTTCTTAGAGTTTGATAAACATAAGACAACCAAAAGAGAAGTGGAAAAACCTACTAACCTTGATGAAGCAATAGTTAGTAGTCATACTGAAAAGGAAGAACTTGTTAATGGGGTTGAAGGTGGCGTACCGGGGATAGATACAAATCCAGGAGATGGTACTACTACATACCCTATAGAAGCTGGAAGAGAATCAACCTACAAAAAGACAGTAACAGATATAAATAGAGAGTTTAATGAAACAATGACTGAAATGGAAAAAGCCCAGGGTGAAATTAATTTTGAAAAATCTTCTGTAGCAGTAACACTATGGTACGGTCAAAAAGTGCCTGATGATAATGCAATTACTCCAGAGTTTCTTGAACAATGCCAGCAAGTCATAAGTGGTGCTACAAATATTCCGATATCGAAAATATCTATAAATAAGTATAAATTGGCACCAGAAGAAGTATATGAGGAGTCTTTATCTGAAAAGATCCAACAGTATATTGATAATTATGGATATTTTGCACTTATGCTTATTCTTATAATTGGTCTGCTTATTGCAGTAATACCTAGAAGGAAGAAGGATGAAGATGTAGAAGATGCTCTTGTACCAGAATTGGCAGGACAAGAAGCTAGCTTTATTGCTTCTGATCAAGATCCTGTCCAAGAGATTAGTATAGAGGAAAGATCCGAGGTCAAAAAGCAACTTGACAGATTTGTTAAAGAAAAACCTGAATCAGTCGCTCAACTTCTAAGAAATTGGTTGTCTGATGATTGGGATTAGAATAAATAAAAAAAGACAAAAGGGGGAAATAAGCGGTGGCGAGAAATTCAGGTGGAATAAAAACAGAAATTACAGGAAGGGAAAAAGCGGCAATGCTGCTTATTGCATTAGGACCTGAAAGATCTGCCGATATATTCAAGCATCTAAAGGATGAAGAAATAGAGCAGCTTACTTTAGAAATTGCAAATATCCGTACGGTGACTCCTGAAGAAAAGGAAAAAGTGTTAGAGGAGTTCTATCAAATATGTCTAGCACAGGATTACATAGCTGAGGGTGGTATAAGCTATGCAAAGGAAATCCTTGAAAAGGCATTAGGCACACAGAAAGCTCTTGAAGTTTTGAATAAACTTACTGTTTCATTGCAGGTTAGACCTTTTGATTTTGTACGAAAGGCTGATCCATCACAACTTTTAAACTTTATTCAGAATGAACATCCTCAAACAATAGCACTAATATTATCATATTTAAAACCACAACAGTCATCCGTTGTATTATCTGCACTTCCACAAGAAAAACAGGCTGATGTAGCAAGAAGGATTGCGATAATGGACAGGACTTCACCGGAAATTATTAAAGAAGTTGAGAGAGTGCTTGAAAAGAAACTGTCTGCACTTGTAACTGAAGACTATACAGCAGCAGGCGGTGTTCAATCTATTGTTGATATATTGAACAGTGTTGACAGAGGAACGGAAAAATATATCATGGAAACCCTTGAAGTTGAAGATACTGATCTTGCAGAGGAAATCAAGAAAAGGATGTTTGTATTTGAAGATATACTCACTCTTGACAACCGTGCTGTACAAAGGTTCCTTCGTGAAATTGACAATAATCAGATGGCAATTGCGTTAAAAGGAAGTAAGGAGGAAGTACAAAGCAAGATTTTCTCCAATATGTCTAAGCGTATGCAGGAAATGATTAAAGAGGATATTGAATTTATGGGACCAGTTAGGCTTAAGGATGTTGAAGAAGCACAGCAGAAAATTGTTAACGTCATAAGAAAACTTGAAGATTCAGGTGAAATAGTAATCTCTAGAGGTGGAGGAGATGAAATAGTTGTATAATAAAATTTTTAAAAGTGATGAAGTTAGTGTAGGTGGACCAGTTCAAATAAAGATCCCTGTAAATTTTGAGACTATAGAGGGGGCGTATAAACCTGATGCAAAATTTGCAGATGAAAACCTTGAACAGGATGTAACTGAAATTGAAGAAACAAATAGTGGAAACTATGAAGATATAATAGAAAGAGCAAAAATGCAATCGGAAGAACTAATCAAAGCAGCAGAAATTCAGGCACAAAGAATTATAGAAGATGCTGAGGCTGAGGCTGGTGAAAGGCTAAAAGCTTTAGAGGAAGAAGCGAGACAACAAGGCTTTGATAAGGGGTATGAAGAAGCAAAAAACATGTATCAGCATTTGCTGACAGAAGCAGAGCATATCAAAGAACATGCAAAGCTTGAATATAGTAAAGTTATGGAGACTATAGAAAAAGATGCTATTGATTTAATAATAGATATTGCTCGAAGGGTAATAGGTGAGGAAATTACATTAAATAAAGAACACCTAGTTAATATAGTTGGAGAGGCACTAGGTAAATCTTCAAACAGAGACAATATATTAGTAAGGGTATCGGCACAAGATTATGATTATGTGCTAGAAAATAAAGATAAACTGCTTTCTGTGGCGGAAGGCATTGGAGAACTTGATATAAAGAAGGATGTGGCCTTAAAACCTGGGGATTGCTTGATTGAAACTTCTTATGGAAGTATTGATGCCGGGGTAGATACAAAGCTTAAAAATATCGAAGAGGCTTTTTTAAAAATTGTACCAAAAGGTTAAATTTATATTACTATTTTTTAGTTTGATTAAAGTAAGCTGTTTTACAGTTCGAAGATTTTATTTATAAACACCTCAAATAAATTATCGGGGGATAATATGACAAGTATAAACTTTGATAAATACAAGGAAATACTTGAAAAATCTGATTTCGTTGAATACAACGGCAAGGTTTCGAAAATTGTAGGTCTTACAATCGAATCTAATGGTCCTGAAGTTAATATGGGAGAGATGTGTGAAATTTTTGCTATAAAAGATAAGTGTGAAATTAAGGCAGAGGTAGTAGGATTTAAGGAAAATAAAGTCATTCTCATGCCTTTAGGAGATATGTCAGGAATAGGACCGGGAAGTAATGTTGTAGCCACCGGAGAGTTTTTGAGTGCGGCTGTTGGACCAGAATTAATTGGTAGAGTAATAGACGGTCTTGGAAATCCTATTGATGGAAAAGAAGATATTAAAGTTGATGCTTTGTATCCTGTAAATAATGATCCGCCTCATCCATTAATGAGAAATCGTATAAGTGAGCCTCTTTCTTTAGGGATTAAAACAATAGACGGTTTGCTAACAATAGGTAAAGGTCAAAGAGTTGGTATATTTGCAGGAAGTGGAGTGGGTAAAAGTACTTTGATAGGTATGATAGCAAGAAATACCAAGGCGGATATAAATGTTATTGCACTAATTGGAGAACGTGGCAGGGAAGTCCGGGAATTTATAGAAAAGGACCTTAAAGAAGAGGGATTGAGCAGATCTGTGGTAGTTGTAGCAACTTCAGATCAACCTGCCCTTGTAAGACTTAAAGCAGCATTTATGGCTACTGCTATTGCAGAGTATTTTAGGGACCAGGGAAAAGATGTATTGATGCTTATGGACTCGCTAACAAGGTTTGCAATGGCACAAAGAGAAATAGGCTTAGCTGTTGGTGAACCTCCAGTATCAAGGGGGTATACCCCTTCAGTGTTCTCATCAATGCCAAAACTACTCGAGAGGGCGGGCAACTCTCAACTAGGCTCAATTACCGGATTGTATACTGTTTTAGTAGATGGTGATGATTTGACTGAACCTGTAACAGATACGGCAAGAGGTATACTTGATGGTCATATTGTGCTCTCTAGAGCACTTGCAAATAGAAATCAGTATCCAGCAATAGATGTACTTGCAAGTGTAAGTAGGGTTATGCCAGATGTAGTTTCTGACGATCATAGAAGGACTGCAAATAAGATTAAAAAACTAATGGCAATATATCGTGATGCTGAAGATTTAATTAATATAGGAGCTTATGTTAAGGGAAGTAATGAAAAAATCGATACGGCAATCGATCATATTGAGGGTATAATTGGATTTATTGAACAAGAGACTCATGAAAACTTCAGTTTTGATGAAGTTGTTGGAATGCTTGAAAATTTAGTTGATTTCTAAAAAGCTCTTCTTTGGGGTGATTGTAGTTGGCGAAATTTGTTTTTAAACTCCAAGCTGTTCTTAATTTGAAAAAACAAATTGAAGATAGTGTAAAAAATGAATTGGGAAAAGCTGTGCAAGAGTTGAAAAGACAAATAAAGATTTTAGAGGATATTGAAACTGAAAGAGAGGAATATATCCGGGATGTAAAAAGTCAATTCACTTCAGGCACTTCTGTTGCAAAATTAAAGCAATACAATTTATATATATCTTTACTTAAGGAAAAAATGGATCATCAAAAAAATAATATAAAGATTGCTCAGCAATCTGTCGATAATTATAGAGAGCAACTTATAATTGCAGTTCAAGAAAGAAAAATGATGGAAAAGCTCAGGGAAAATAAGTATGAGGAGTACTTAAAGGAGCAACAGAAGGAGGAGCAAAAGCTACTTGATGAAATAGCAAGTTTTAATCATAAAGGACAATGATGAAAGCTTGGTAAGATACAACTATAGCAACAGTTAGACGTTTTTTAAAAAATCATTAGTCAATATATATTTACAACCTAATAAGACCAGATTTTATGAAACAGTAATTGACTATATATTTTTTAAAATCACTTTATACTAAGGATGACGGGAGAACATAAGATGGCAAAAGAAAATAAAAAATTAGTAGAGAAAGGCCCTAAAACGCAAGGAAGCATAAATAAACCTGATAAGGATAAGAAAAAGGGGTTATTATTTGCCGTATTTGCGTTGCTTACTGCATTGGTAGTTATAGCCGTTGTAGTAGTAGGGGTCTCTTATGTTATTATTAAAAATAATGTAAATGGGTTAGCAGATGAATATAGAGATAGCATAAAAAATATACCTATACTAAAAAGAGCATTACCCCATTCTCCTGATGAAGAAGATCCAGAAAATTTCGACAAAGAAAAGCTTTTGGTTTTATATAAGCAATATAAAGTGGAAAATGAGGAAC
>JAAYPF010000001.1 GCA_012519925.1 Clostridiaceae bacterium | reverse complement strand
GTTGGACTAAGAAAAGGACAAAATGTTCAAGGGGGTTAATGCCCGTACTTGAATGTCCCATTTGTTCATGCTTAACATATGAATGTGTGGATTAAAAAAGTCCGCCCGATAGGGCGATAAGTTCAAAGTTTTGCCTAATTTTACTTAGAGACATAATGAAGGGCAGGCATAGTATTGTAAGGCGGGAGTTTAGCGAATTCTTAACATCGGAAGATGAAAACAAAATCAAGGCGGCATTTGAAAAAGACGAGATAAAACCGGACGACGATATCAATACATCTGTTGACCAAACAAAAAGTTTATCTGCCAACATTGCGTGGGGGTTAGCGTATCCGAGTATAGATGGAGATGGTCGCACAGAGCAAGGTGAGCCACTGGCTTTCCTTGAAAAATTGTATGATATTTTTAGCTGGGGTAAATGTGAAAGCACCGAAACTATCTGTAATAAAAATCGCCTTAGGTGGTATGCCGTTATTCTACGACAATGGGTTAGCGGCAATGGGCTCGGAATGATTATCGACAAATCACTCACCTATGCACAGAACAGCAATAACTACAAAGTCCGCATTGGCGGTCAATTAATCCATTATAACCATCAATTGATGATGCACAGAAATATCGTCATGTCGGAAACGCTCCAAGCGATTGAGAGTGTCGTATTATTCAGTTTCGCAAACTACTTTTTGAGATTTTCTGAAGCGTACAAGCGAATTCACTGCATCGAGGGCGAAATGAATAACGACTGGTATGAATTCGTCGAATACGGCACTATAAACAAGCTGACGATATTCCTCCAGCGGAACGGGTTTTCTCGTGAGACAGCTCTGTTTATACGGAAGCACCGAAGTGAGTATGTGGTGGGATTAGACGACAACAAGCCTGTCAAAATAAAAAAAGGACATCCTCAACTGTGGGAACTTCAGTGTGATTTCAGAGGTTGAGAATATGAGTATCAATAACCCCGACTTGTTTGTGGATTGACAATCAAGGGATAAATTTGGAGGAGGCACCGCTATGGCCGGCAAAAATATGAATTATTTTCTTATGGACAGCACCCCTAATGGACGCATAAAGTGTACACTTGCCAATTGGACAGGGGTTGCCTATAAGATTCCACGGGTAAAGCTCGTGGACTGTAAGAATATTGATTACCTAAAACAGAGTGGTGTTTACTTCCTTTTCAGTAAAGGTGATGGCGATAAGCCCTTAGTTTATGTCGGGCAATCTGGAACTCGAAAAAATGGAGAAGGTATATTAAACCGTTTGAAAGAACACCACGCCTCCCCGAAACAAGGTCTTGAAGATTGGTATGAGGCGATAGCCTTTACGACTTCAAATAATATTTTTGGTGCAACCGAGATTAGCTGGCTTGAAAATCGATTCTTTGCACTTGCATTAACTGCCAATCGTTATGAAGCTAAGAATGGAAATGAGCCAAATGCCGGAAATGTCACAGAAGAAAAAGAGAGCGAACTTGAAGAGTATGTGGACTATGCCAAAATTGTAATGGGGGTTCTTGGTCATTTGGTGTTTGAGCCATTAGTCAAAAATCGAATAATGCAAAATACATCCTATAAAGAGAGTGACGATTACCTCGAATTTTCTATGGAGCAAAAAATGCAAAATAGTGGAATGACAGTAAAAGCAAAATGCAAACGCTCAAGTGAAGGATATATCGTTTTACATGGCAGTGTTATCAATTCTAAAACTAATGAAAAAACTTGCTCAGGAGTAGCAAAAAAAGCTCGGGAAAAAGCAAAGGTAGATGAAAATAATGTGCTTTTAGAGGATGTGCTTTTTTCATCGCCGTCGGCAGCTTCAATGTTTGTAACGGGTGCAAGTTCAAACGGCTATACTGCTTGGAAAAATGTCGAAGGCAAAACCTTAAAAGATGTTGAAACAAGTGAGGCGAATGAATTATAAAAAAACGCTTCGCTGAGAAGCAAAATCGAACTAAAACTATATGCTGGGAGGGTATACTAATGGCTTTTCAAACCGCTCTGACAATCAAAGAAACGATTGCCAGTATCCATAGTAAAAAATATTTACTGCCGTCAATACAACGTGAGTTTGTTTGGGACTGTGACCAGATAACCCAATTGTTTGATAGCCTTATGCTCGGTTATCCGATCGGATCGTTCCTGTTTTGTGAAGTCGGTGCGACAAACGTGAAAGAATTTGTCTTTTACGAGTTTCTCCGCAACTATCATGAAAGGACCTGCCGGCATAATACCAAAGCCAGCGTTATTGGGAACGAGACAGTAACAGCTATTCTTGACGGTCAGCAACGGTTGACTTCTTTGTATGTCGGTTTAATGGGTACCTACGCTTACAAAAAACCGTATATGCGCTATGACAATCCTAAAGCATATCCAATCCGAAAACTTTACTTAAATCTCCTCAAAAAATCGGATGATGATGACTGGTTCTATGATTTTACCTTCCTTACCGATGATGAACTGAAAAACGACGATGATCATTATTGGTTTCACGTTGGCGATATTCTTGAATTTGATAAGCTTTCTGATGCAATGAAGTATCTCCAGAAGGTCAATAGCTATCTTGTTAAAATTGGTAAAGGCTCATATGACGAAGATAAAGCCGAGTTTGCCACCGAAACACTTAGCAAGCTGTGGCAGGCAATTCATGCTGATGGAACAATTAGCTATTATCTTGAAAAGAGCGATAAACTGGATAAAGTTCTCAATATATTTATTCGTGTAAATAGTGGTGGAACACCGCTCAGTTATTCAGATCTCCTACTTTCTATTGCTTCCGCTCAATGGGACGACTTGGATGCAAGAGAGGAAATCCATAGTGCAGTTGATGAGATAAACGCAATCGGTAGAGGCTTTAATGTCAATAAGGATTTTATACTCAAAGCCTGTTTAGTTCTGTGCGATTTTCCTGATATAGCATTCAAAATTGACAACTTCAACCATACTAATATGTTGAAGATTCAATCCGAATGGTCAAATATTATAGCAGCTCTGCGAGAAGCGGTAACCCTTGCAGCCAGACTGGGTTTTAACAGAGACAACCTTACATCAAATAATTTATTCATACCGATTGCTTATTATATTAAGCATATAGGTCTACCAACGAATTTTGCTGCAGCGCCTCAAAATGCTGAAAACGTAAGGGTAATCAAAAAATGGCTTATAAGTGCAATGCTGAAGCGTGTTTTCAGCTCTCAGCCAGATGGCGTCCTGCGTCCAATTAGGGAGATAATTTCCAAGAGCGATGGTTTAACAATTTTCCCGTTTGATAAGATCGTTGAACGATTTAAGGGAACAAACAGAACGCACGAATTTACTGACGCTGACATTGATAATCTGTTGTATCTTAAATATGGACAGGGTGATACTCTGACCGTAATGTCGATACTTTACCCTTGGGCTGATTTGCATAATCTATTTCATATTGATCACATTTTCCCAAAGGCGGAGTTCACGGAACGCAAACTACGCAAAGCAGGAATTCCTGCTGACAGAATTTCGGATTTCATGGAAAACTTCAATTACATAGGCAATCTTCAATTACTTGAGGGACTGGATAACACATCAAAGAACGACAAGGATTTCAAAAAATGGTTTGAGGATAATATGCCTACGAAAGAAGCAAAGACTGCATATCGGCAGAAGCATCTGATCCCTGATGGTGTTGATCTTGCATTCATAAACTTCCCTGAGTTTTTAGAAGCCCGCGAGGCTTTAATAAAAGACAGATTGAAAAAAGAGTTGCAGGGATAATGGAGGTGTATCAATGCCCTTTACCATCGTCCATCAGGACATCACAAAAATGAAAGTTGACGCAATCGTCAATGCCGCCAACACCGATCTGCAAATGGGCGGTGGAGTTTGCGGAGCTATATTCAAAGCGGCAGGGGCGGCACAGCTTCAAGCTGCCTGTGATAAACTCGCCCCTATTAAGACTGGGGAGGCTGTTATCACGCCGGGATTCGGTCTGCCTGCTAAGTTCATTATCCATGCGGCGGGTCCGGTATATCGGCAGTGGAATAAGGAACAGAATGAACAACACCTCCGCGCCACCTATACGAACTCGCTAAAAAGAGCCATTGAAAATAATTGTGAAACCATAGCGTTTCCGCTGATTTCAAGCGGCATATATGGCTACCCTAAAGATGAGGCTCTTCAGGTGGCTACTTCGGCAATACATAATTTCCTTAGAGATCATGACATTGATGTGACCCTTGTGGTGTATGACAAGGCAGCATTCTCCATCAGCCGTGAACTGCTCGGAGCAGTCGAAAGCTACATTGATGAGCATTACATTGAGACTCACGAAATTAAGCGAAGACAACTGCTTGATGTGGAGCAGGATGCCATATACGAAGCTGAAAAGGATGTTGCGGAATATAATGAGCCTATTTTTGAAGAGATGCTCGCCCCACCGGTCGGTGCGCCAGCCCCACTTGATGATTTGGTCGGCAACCTTGATGAGCCTTTCTCCCAGATGCTTCTTCGACTGATTGATACCAAGGAAATGACGGATGTCGAGGTTTATAAACGTGCCAATCTCGACCGCAAATTGTTCTCTAAAATTAGAAGTAACAAAGGCTATATGCCAAGCAAGCGTACTGCCATTGCCCTCGCTGTGGCACTGGAGTTATCGCTCGACGAAACCGACGACCTTTTGGAGCGTGCAGGTTATGCCCTGTCCCATGCCGTCAAGTTCGACGTTATCGTTGAATACTTCATCACAAACAGCAAGTACGATGTTTTCGAGATAAATGAAGTGCTGTTCGAGTACGATCAGCCACTATTGGGAGGTTGAGCTGATGGATTATGTAAATGAGATTGACACTTTAATACAGGAAGTTTCATTGGCAATTGGAAAGCCAATTTCAAGGGATACATATGAAATCGTTGATAGAGGTTTGCCGCACATCCCGCCTACCCGCTTACCTGCTGGAAAGATGGCAATATATATGTTTTTGCTCGGTGATGAATTTTTGAAAATTGGAAAAGCGAATCAACGGAGCAATGCGAGATTCTGTAGCCAACACTATGGCTTGAACGCACCATCAACTCTTGCAAAATCCCTTCTTTCGGATAGTGGAATGAGTGACTTAAACATTGCTCCTTCTAACATAAAAGATTGGATTAAAGGTAACTGCCGTCGGATTGATGTAATTATTAATGCAGACTTAGGTGTTTTTACTCTGGAGTTAATTGAGGGAGTAATGCATTATAAATATGAACCTAAATATGAGGGTTTTGCTTCTCAGAGGTAATATGTCGCTTTTCGAGCGACCCAACTTCCTACGAGAATTGTTATCCTTAAGTCACAATAAAACTTAAGGAGGACATGGCAATGAAAAAAGGATTAACAGAACTGGTATTTATATTGGACAAAAGCGGTTCCATGAGCGGGCTGGAAGCAGACACCATTGGTGGATATAACTCAATGCTTAAAAAGCAGCAGGCAATTGAAGGCGAATGTCACATTACAACTGTATTGTTCGATAACAACTATGAACTGCTCCATGACCGGATTGACATTAAGGCGGTCAGCCCGATTACCGAGAAAGAATATCAGGTTGGTGGATCGACAGCACTTTTTGATGCAATCGGCAGTACGATTCATAAAATTGGTAACGCGCAGAAGCACACTGCCGAGGATTACCGCGCCGAAAAGGTAATGTTCGTGATTATAACAGATGGCGAGGAAAACTCCAGCCGTGAATACTCTGCAGAAAAGGTCAAGGCACAGATTGAAAGGCAAAAAACGAAATATGGCTGGGAGTTTATCTTCCTTGGTGCGAATATTGATGCGGTTCAAACCGCCGGGCGCTTCGGCATTGCTCCTGACAGAGCGATTGATTATCTGGCCGACAGTGAGGGGACGGAACTGAACTTTAAGGTAATGGCAAGTGCTGTGGCGACATTCCGTGAGGCAGGAACCGTTGACGAGGCTTGTTTTGAGGAAATCCGCAAGGACGTGAAGCGGCGAGGGGGTCGTAAATAATGCTCGGAGCGATAATAGGAGACATCGTAGGCTCGGTCTACGAATGGCATAACATCAAAACAAAAGACTTCCCGCTGTTCCGCGACGACTGCTTTTTCACAGATGATACAGTGATGACCATAGCCACAGCAGACGCTATAATGAACGGTGGCGAAGTCGACAATTTTATTGACGCATATAAAAAGTGGGGCCGACTATATCCCGATGCAGGATATGGCGGCAGGTTTGGCAGTTGGATACACTCAGATGACCGTAAGCCTTACAGCTCTTGGGGTAATGGCTCGGCGATGAGGGTTTCACCTTGTGCGGAATATGCATTCAAAAGCCTGTACCCTGGTGATCGACCTGAAAACAGTATTGTTCATGCAAGGCAACTGGCGAATATTTCAGCAGGTGTCACCCATAACCATCCTGAAGGCATAAAGGGCGCGGAAGCGACGGTTTACTGTATAATGATGGCTTATGGTTATGGATTGGAGGCCGCAAAAAAACATATCCGTGAGGACGTCCCCCTTTTATTTGGTTATGACCTGACTGGCACCCTTGATGAAATCCGTCCGACTTACCATTTCAGTGAGAGCTGCCAGGATACTGTGCCACAGGCTATTATTGCATTTCTTGAAAGTACCGACCTTGAGGACGCTATCCGAAACGCAATCTCCCTCGGAGGCGATAGCGACACGCTTGCTGTAATAACAGGAAGTATTGCGGAAGCCGCCTATGGTGTGCCTGATGAGATAAAGGTAAAAGCATTGTCATTCCTTGACAAGCCACTGACTGAAGTTTATGAACGGTGGGTAGCATTTATAAGGAACCGCTAAAATAAATGATGTGCAAGACTTGAACACTTATATTGACTTGTTCCCACGAACAGATAAAAACCGTTGAACTGTTCACGCGAACAGAACACCCCCATAAAATCCACTATTGACCTATTCCCTCGAACAGTCAAAAGGTAAAAAACATACCAGACATCAAGGTGAGCCTATCGTTCCACATTGAGTGTGTGGTATTGATGCCAAGGGTTAAGAAATAGTAGGATGAGAAAGTGCGGAAAGCGACATAAGCTCTATTTTATAGATATCTTTTCAAATAAATCATATACGCTAAAAAGCAAAAAATTACAAATTTCTTATTACTAATAAGGTTTTATGGGTATATTATCTCTATCTAGAATAATATACGAAGGAGTGTTTTATATGCAAACGAAAACAGCGATTATTACAGGAGGAGGCAGCGGATTTGGAAGAGAAGTGGCATTACAATTGGCTAAGAAAGGAACGAATATTTCTATAGTAGATCTATCCAAAGAAAATGGGGAAGAGACGGTTCGACTTTGTAAAGATCTAGGCTGTGATGCAATTTTCATTCAAGCAGATGTTAGTAAGGTTGAGGATGTAAAAAAATATGTCGATCAAACAGTAGCTACCTTTGGAAAAATCGATTTGTTTTTTAACAATGCAGGAATTTCTGGATCTGGAGTTCGCACTATAGAATGCTCTGTAGAAGAATTCAATACTATTGTTGACATAAACCTTAAGGGTGTATTCTATGGGTTAAAGTTTGTAGTTAGCGAAATGCTTAAAACTGGAGGTGGAGTAATTGTTAATACGGCATCACTAGGTGGCTTGGTAGGAATACCAACTTTAGGAGCATATTCAGCGACAAAACATGCTGTTATTGGGTTAACAAAAGCCATTGCCGGAGAGTATGGCCGGGAAAATATCAGAATTAATGCGATTGCTCCAGGCACTAATGAAACTCCGATGGTAAAAGCATATCCTAAAGAAGCAATTGAAAAAATGGCTGAAGCAGTTCCAATGGGCAGATTAGGACAACCTCATGAAGTGGCAAATGTAGTTTCCTTCTTGCTAAGTGATGAATCTTCCTATATTCACGGTGCGGTTATTTCGATTGATGGAGGAGCCGTTGCTTTATAATATCACTCAAGAATTGAGATTTGACCACCCTCTTAGCAACAAAAAGCCCTTTTATTCATATAATAATATATACTTTACAAAAAGAATTTTTTTGGCAGAGGCGCCTCTATTTTGAGGTGCCTTTAATTTTTGATATGGAGATGATGAAAAATGTGTGGAATAGCCGGATGGATAAACCATAAAGAAACCTTACACAAGAATAGAGAAATTATGAACACAATGATTAGTACTCTTGCGAACCGCGGTCCTGATTCCTCGGGAACATGGATTTCAGAACATGCAATTTTTGCTCATAGGCGTCTTATAGTTGTAGATCCAGATGGTGGCAGCCAGCCTATGACCCGCAAATACGGCGAAAAAGAATACATTATAACATATAATGGTGAACTTTATAACACACTCGATTTAAGAAAAGAGCTTGAAGCTAGAGGACATATTTTCAAAAGCAATTCTGATACCGAAGTGCTACTCGTATCATTTATCGAATGGGGACATAATTGTGTTGAATATCTTAACGGTATCTATGCTTTTGGAATATGGTCCGAAAAAGATCAGAGCCTGTTTATTGCCCGTGACAGGTTTGGCGTAAAGCCATTATTCTATAGCTTATTAGGAAATTCACTTTTGTTTGCTTCCGAAATAAAAGCCCTGTTGGCAAATCCTTTAATCAAAAGTGAAGTGGGTTCGGACGGACTTGCTGAGATATTTATGCTTGGACCTGCAAGGACACCGGGACATGGAGTTTTCAAAAATGTCAGAGAGGTAAAGCCCGCTCATTTTTTAATATTTGACCAAAGCGGTTTACAGGAGAAAAGGTATTGGAAACTAGAAAGCAATCCACATACCGACAGTATTAGCGATACCGTTGAGAAAGTGCGTAATTTGGTACTCGATGCAATTAACCGACAACTCATAGCCGATGTGCCACTATGTACTTTTCTTTCAGGAGGTTTAGATTCCAGTATAATTTCTGCTGTGACTGCCAAAAGCTTTAAAGATAATGGTAATAAGCAACTTCATACCTTTTCTGTGGATTATATAGACAATGATATATATTTTAAACCAAGCCTATTTCAACCAAATTCAGACGCCCCATGGGTAAAAAGAGTGTCGGATGAAATAGGTTCCTGCCATCATTATATTAAATTCGATACTCCAAGCGTTGTCAGTGCTTTGACCGACGCAGTCAAAGCTAAAGATCTACCGGGTATGGCCGATATAGAATCCTCCTTATTGCTATTTTGTCAAGAAGTTAAAAAGCATGCTGTTGTTGCTCTATCCGGTGAATGTGCCGATGAAATTTTTGGTGGATATCCATGGTTTTATAATCCCGAAATGTTAAATAGCAATACATTTCCATGGGCAAGGTCTATAAAGGAAAGATTAGGCATACTAGCTCCAGGTTTATTGCAAAATATTGACGGCGAAAATTATGTAAGCCAGAGATACTTTGATACCTTAGCAGAAATACCGCAATTAGACGGAGAAATTTATCCTGAAAAACGCAGACGTGAAATGATGTACTTAAACATAGTATGGTTTATGGCAACGCTTTTAGACCGCAAAGACAGAATGTCTATGGCAACAGGTTTAGAAGTCCGTGTTCCATTTTGCGATCACCGTATTGTTGAATATCTTTGGAATATACCTTGGGATATTAAATATTTAGATAAAAGAGAAAAGGGATTATTACGCCGTGCCTTTAAAGGTATATTACCAGAGGAGGTGCTATATCGCAAAAAAAGCCCCTATCCCAAAACTCATAATCCTTCATACTTGAAAGCAGTAAAAGGATGGCTGCAAAATATACTCAACGACCCCTCATCACCCTTACTTAAATTAATTGATAAAAATAGGGTTCAAGAAATCATCGATAGTAATGGTGCAGCTTTCGGTGTACCATGGTTCGGTCAATTGATGACAGGTGCACAGCTCTTTGCTTATTTAATACAGGTTGATATTTGGATGCGAGAATACAAAATTATTCTTGTATAGGAAGAATTGCATTTGTCCATATTTACAAACACGATTTAATGTTTATTGTGGCAAGGCAGTATACGAAGAGGAATAGGAGAGTATTGAAAAACTTCGTTCTGTTGAGGTGCCAACTCTAGTTATCCATGGTGATATCGATAAAATGATTGATATAAGTGGAGGACGTACCACTGCTGATGCTATTCTAGGTGCTGAGTTTTTAACATTTGAAGGAATGGGGCATTATTTACCAAAGCCTTTATGGTCAGTGTTCGCAAGGAAGATTGCGAATCCAATACATCGGGCAGAGTCCTTGTGGTATGTAGAGAATGCTGAGCGTGAAAGGCAAAGGTAGCCGATTAATGAGCTGACAGAATTCTTGAGTGAGCGGTCCTAAGGAATATTAGGGGCAACTGGTAAGGAATCTTATTGAGATAAAGATAATATGACTTTACCATGTCATATTATACCTGTATACTAAAATAGGGTGATAAAAATGCAAATTAACCGATTGTTTGAAATAGTATATATCCTGCTGGATAAAAAAACAGTGACTTCTAAAGAGCTTGCAGAGCGATTTGAAGTTTCAACAAGAACTATTTATCGTGATATTGAAACTCTTTCTTCTGCAGGCATTCCTGTTTATACGAACAAAGGCAAAGGCGGTGGCATATCACTTCTACCCAATTTTGTGCTAAATAAAGCCGTTATAACCGATAAAGAAAAAGAGGATATACTCTCCTCATTAAAGGCTGTAAATGCTGTTAATCTCAGCAAAACAGATAGTGCACTAAAAAAACTCAGTAGCTTGTTTGGTGAATCAAATGCGGATTGGATTGAAGTGGATTTTTCTTCTTGGGCTAACACACAGAACGAAATTGAAATATTCAATACAATAAAGTCCGCAATATTAGATAAGAAGGTCATTTCTTTTTCTTATGCTAGTGCAAAAGGACAGCGGACTTTACGTGAAGTAGAGCCTTTAAAGCTTTGTTTTAAAGGTAGTGCATGGTATTTATATGGATATTGTAAGTCACGATGTGATTACCGTTTCTTTAAGCTAACGCGAATTAGGGAGCTTTGTGTATTAGAACAAGAATTTCAGCGTAAATCCCCAAATCAAATTTTTTCTGACCAGAATGTATTTCAGGGAGAGTATGTTAAACTAAAATTAAAGCTGTCTGCAAAGGTTGCTTACAGGGTATATGATGAATTTGATAGCTATGAGCAACAAGAGGACGGGAGTTTTATTGCGGAAATTAACTATCCAAAGGGTGAGTGGATATTTTACTATATCGCGACTTTTGGTAGCCAATGTGAGGTTTTAGGACCAGAGAACATAAGAAATAGTGTGAAATCCGAATTACAGAATATGTTGAAAAATTATCTTTAATATGACACATAGTTGTCATATTAGTCAAAATATAATAGCCTTATCATACATATGGAGGTTATTTAAAATGAATTATGAAATCGTAAAGCTAGAGCAAAAAATAGTTGTAGGGGTTAGTGCAATCACTAGCAATTCTGATCCTAAAATGAATGAAGTTATCGGTGGGTTATGGCAAAAGTTATATCAAGGTGGAATAAGTGGTACAATCAAAAATAAGATTAATGAGTATGCCATTGGGCTTTATTCTGACTACTCAAATGACCAATACTGCGTTACTGTAGGCAATGAGGTTTCAAAAGCTGAGAATAGTGAACTGGCTGTAAAAATTATTCCTGCTGGTAAATATGCAAAGTTTTCTATACATGGACATGTGGAAAAAGCAGTTGCCGAGGCTTGGGGTAAAATTTGGGAAATGGACTTAGACAGAAGCTTTACCGGTGATTTTGAGGAATATCTTAATAGTGACTGGGATAATGCAGATATTAATATTTATATTGCGTTAAAGTAAAATCCGACATAGTAGTAAATTGTCCTTGACATAGGTTCCATTTTATAGAAGCTAGGGGGGTTCTATTTCATTCTACTAGTGTAGGACAACGCATAAATGTATTCTGTCTTAAATCAGACGTTGTTTCAGTTAGTTCATTTTCAGTTTATAATATTCTCATATCCTTATGAGTTAGGAATACTATTATTTTGGATGAAAATATAATTAAGTTAAGGAGAATGGCTATGAGAAACAAAGAGCTGATATCTAGACAGCGGGAATACTTTTACGGCGGTAAGACTTTGCCAATTAGCGAGCGGGTTAATAGTTTGAAAAAACTTAAGCGAGCTATTTTGAGCTATGAAGATAAGATAACAAAGGCACTCTATGAGGATTTGCACAAAGGTCAATTTGAAGCCTATGAAACAGAGATTGGCGTTACTCTTCATGAGCTCAGCCATATGATTCGAAAATTACCCCGTTATGCCAAGACAAAACGCCCTGCTACTCCTCTAACACATTTTCCTTCAACAAGCCGTATTTATAATGATCCCTACGGAGTTGTTTTAATTGTTGCTCCATGGAACTATCCTTTCCACCTTGCTATTATGCCACTTATTGGTGCAATAGCAGGTGGAAATTGTGTTGTGCTCAAAACATCTGCGAGTGCAGCAGCAACTTCAGCTGTTATTAAAGAAATGCTATCCTCTGTTTTTTCAGAGGAATATATTGCTGTGGTAGAAGGAAATGAAGAGGGTAGTCGAGAATTACCCGATGAAAAGTTTGATTTAATTTTCTTTACAGGTAGTGTAAATGTGGGGCGACAAGTTATGGAGCGTGCCTCAAAGAATTTGACACCAGTAGTGTTGGAGCTAGGAGGGAAAAGCCCTTGTATTGTGGATGAAACAGCAGATCTTGCCGTGACAGCAAAACGCATTATTTGGGGCAAGAGCATCAATGCTGGTCAAACCTGCGTTGCTCCGGACTATGTATTGGTACATAGTAGCGTAAAAGAAGAACTTATTAAGGAAATGAAAAAAATTATTCCCCTTCTTTTGGGTGAAGATACTTTAAACAATAAGGATATGCCCTCTATCGTAAATCAGCAACATTTTGAGCGTCTTACCAAGCTAATTGAAACCGGTGAGGTGGTTTTTGGTGGTGGAAATGATCCTGAAAATCGAAGAATTGAAATAACCCTTATTGACAATGTTACATGGGATTGTCCTGTTATGCAGGAAGAATTGTTCGGACCAATTCTTCCAATATTGACCTATGATAACAGGGAGAAAATGCTGCAGTTTATGGCTCAGCGTGAAAAACCTTTAGCCCTATACTTGTTTACACAAAGTAAAGAAATGGAAAACATAGTCACCACGCGACTTTCCTATGGCGGAGGTTGTATTAATGACACAATAATGCATGTAGCAAACAACAATATTCCATTTGGCGGGGTTGGGAACAGTGGTATGGGCAATTATCACGGAAAACGAAGCTTTGAAATATTCACCCATACTAAAGGAGTTGTAAAGAGGGCTAAACGTCTAGATATTCCACTTCGGTATCCTCCTTATGACGATAAAAGAAAAATGAAAGTATTAAAGATGTTTTTAAAGTGAGGCTAATATACAAGATTTTAAGCAGATACTTACTCTACAAAAGCTTTCTTATCAAAGCGAAGCTGAGATTTATGGTGATTACAACATACCACCCCTTGTACAGACACTGGAAGAGTTGATAGAAGAAGCAAAAAATTCAGTTGTCCTAAGATATATTGATAACCAAGCACTAATTGACAAGCATATCCATTAGCATTATAATATAAAACATATTTGAATAGTCGGGATACACCGGGTTGCAAAGGATTAAGGTTACAAATTTGAGCCTGATTATTGATGGTATCGAAGAGGCTGAGGTGCAATTGATGACATTTTACAGGCATTGGAAAAGGAGGGGGTTCTATGGATAATATATTTGATGAGTTAATAGATAGAAAAAATACAGACAGCCTTAAATGGGACTACCGCAAGCAAAGATTCGGTAGAGAAGATATTCTACCAATGTGGGTTGCCGATATGGATTTTAAGTCGCCTGCTACTATTACTGAGGCAATAATACATAGAGCAAAGCATGGGGTGTTTGGTTACACTGAAGCATCGGAAAAGCTTTCAGCCGCAATAGCCGCTTGGATGAAAAATAGACATAACTGGCAGATAGATAATAAATGGATTGTATATAGCCCAGGTGTTGTCACTTCGGTAAATACAGCAATACTTGCGTACACAAATCCTGGAGACAAGGTTTTGATACAACCCCCCATATACTATCCTTTTTATTCAAGTATCAGGGACAATGGAAGGGAACTAGTAGTCAATCCACTTAAAGATAATAATGGATACTATGAAATGGATTTTGAGGATCTTGAAAAAAAGCTTGCTGACAATGTCAGGGTAATGATCTTTTGTAGCCCACATAACCCAATAGGGAGAGTTTGGAATACTCATGAGTTAGAAGAGGTCTTACGACTATGTAAAAAATATGATGTTATACTTATTTCCGACGAAATACACTCAGATATAGTGTTTAAAGGACATAAGCATATACCTTTGAGTTCTCTGTCGAAAGATGGCTATAAAAAATGTATTACTTTAATTTCTCCTACAAAAACCTTCAACATTGCCGGATTATCAGTGTCTACTGCTTTAATTCCTGATTTAGAGCTTAAAAGTAGATTCATAAATACATTAAATAAAAATGGAGCAAATATGCTTAATATATTTGGGCTTACAGCTGCTGAAGCTGCTTACACAAGTTGTGAAAAGTGGCTGGATGAATTACTGGAGTATCTTGAAAATAACTTAAATATACTAGAGGAATATTTTAAGAATAACATTCCTCAGATAATAGTGATACGACCAGAGGCAACATATCTTGCATGGCTTGATTGCACTAATCTGCCTGTGCCGGCAGAGAAGTTGAAGGAGTTTTTTGTCAATGAGGCTGGTGTGGGATTAAATGATGGGGCAATCTTTGGTGAGGAAGGTTCTGGCTTCCAGAGGCTTAATTTTGCTTGCCCTAGAAATATTTTATTAGAAGGGCTTGAGAGAATAAAGATGGCTGTGGATAAGGTTGTGAATAAGGGCTGAGAATATATTGTGAATAGAATTGGAAATCTAAGAGCTACCATGTGGATATGGCTTAGAATAAGGGCTTGGGGATTTCTTTTGCAGTAAGATTCGTGTGAACAAAATTGTGAATTGGGGCTGTGAATAAATTGTTGATAAAATTATTAGAGTTTATTAAATAAGAAATACAAATCGGTGGAGGCATAATTAATGTGTTTGGAAACGAAGCTTGAAAGGCTTAAAAGCGAAATTCTAAGAATGGAGAAAGTAGTTATTGCTTTTTCAGGAGGAGTGGATTCTTCATTCCTACTGAAGGTGGCACATGAAGTATTAGGTGAAAATGTGCTCGCAGTAACTGCGAAATCTTCCACATATCCTGAAAGGGAGTTCAATGAAGCGGTAGAGTTTGTGACAGATTACGGAATTCCTCATAGGATTATTGTATCAGAGGAGCTAGAGGTGGAAGGGTTTTCCGATAATCCACTTAATAGATGTTATTTATGTAAGCATGAGATGTTTAATAAAATAAGGCAGATTGCAAAGGATGAAGGTTACAAATCTATTGCCGAAGGTTCGAATAAAGATGATCTTGGAGATTATAGACCCGGAATGCAGGCAATATCTGAGTTGGGAATAGCAAGCCCATTAAAAGACGCAGGGCTTTCAAAAAATGATATAAGGCTTTTATCAAAGGAGCTTGGGCTTAAAACATGGAATAAACCCTCCTTTGCTTGTTTGTCCTCTAGATTTCCCTATGGAGAAAAAATTACTGCTCAAAAGTTGCATATGGTTGATAAGGCAGAGCAGTTTCTTATCGATTTGGGATTTAGGCAGATTCGCGTGAGACATCATGGCAGTGTTGCAAGGATTGAAGTAGAGGAGATAGATTTTGACAGATTTTTAGATAAGCAAATGAGAAATGATGTTTATACAAAGCTTAAAGAACTTGGGTTTGTTCATGTGACCCTTGACCTTAAGGGATATAGAACTGGCAGCATGAATGAAGAATTTTTTCAGATAAAGCCTGAGTCCGATGAGTGATGTTATTTTATAAATAATATTGCCTAGATAAAAGTGATATCACCAGAGGCAACATATCTTGTGTGGCTTGAGAGAATAAAGATGGCTGTGGATAAGATTGTGAATAAGAGCTGAGAATATATTGTGAATAGAATTAATAATCTAAGCTCTGAGATTTGGGACTGGCTTGATATAAGGGTTTAAGGATTTTTGTTGTAGATAGACTCATGTGAACAAAATTGTGAATTAGGCTGTTAATATGTTGTTGATAAAACTAATAGAGCTTATTAAACAAGAGAAATATTAGAGCTTTTTTTAAGGAGAACTATTATGATAGAAGTAATGTTTGGGGAAAGCGAAGGCGGAGCCATGAAAATGGCAAAGGCCTATAAAAAGCCAGATTTTCATAATGGAACAATGGCTTTTATTGGGGGAAGACCAAGCAAAGAGGAGTTTGACAAAATGTTTGATGGAAAGGCAGTTGGTGGAAATTCCTCGGAAGTGGTTTGTCTTCCTTTAATGCTGGATATCGGGGATATTACTGTTACAGTTGAGAATGAGTATAGAAAAAAACTTATTTATGATATGTATACTATACATGGAATGGATAACATGGACATTTCTGAGTTCAATCATATATGGGAAAGATATCTAAAGGAAATAGAGAGATTAAAACATTATGCAGCTAAAGGGGAGACCCTTCGCTTATGGTACAGCGATGCTCCATATTCTATATGTGGATTTTATTATGCCTGTAACCTTTTGAGAAAGTATAATTGCAAAGTGTTTGCTATAAAGTTACCACAGTTTATGCAACAAGAAGATGATGCAATGGAGTTTTATTCATCCTGGGGAGAAATACCTGCCGGAAAGTTTTATAAATTCCTTCACCTAGAAAAAGAGTTGTCTTTCTGTGAAATACGTTCGTTCGCAACTAATTGGGATGAATTAAGGAAAGAAAGAAGTAGCTTACGGGCGGTTGTTAATGGTAAAGTAATCGGCGTTCCTGAAGATTTTTATGACCATGTTATTAGAAAAGAGCTCCTAGAGGGTGAGTTTATGATGGGAAGTTTAATTGGGAATATTTTAGGAAGACACCCCCTTGGAATAAGTGATTGGTGGTATGCTAAGAGAATTATAAAGATGATAGAACAGGGTGAACTTGTGGTAGTACAAAAAAAGAAAGAAATATATAGTCAGGTGCTAAAGAAATCATGAACACTTATAAACCTTACCTTGATGTTTTTGTAAATGGTATACCCAGTGACCACACCCTTTCCTGTCTAGCATATTGTATTGAAATTAAAAGACAGGGTAAATTTGATGTCGAACGTGCTAAAGAACTACTGATACCTGTGAATTATTGGAAGGATTAGCAGGAAGAGATTTGCACAAAAAAGCCATAAAGTATGATGATTAATACAGAAGCTCAATGTGAAATTAATAAAAAGCAATAGCAACATGCCATTTTTACGATATATATTGGACGGATATAGATTGAATGATAAAAAGCTTTAGAAGATGTCTGTGAACAGCTTCTAAAGCTTTTTAAGTATCTTGTGACGTTAGTGATAATGCTATTGTTCAGCTGCCTCGGCCTCGGCTTTGGTTTTATGAACCGTACCATATGGATGTTGAGGCGGTGCATAGATAGAGTACAATTTTAGTGGTCTATTGCCTGTATTAATTAGATTGTGCCATTTGCCAGCAGGTATGATGAAGGCAAAATCATCACGAACATAGGCTTGAAAATTCAAGTTGTCTCTACTATCACCCATTTTTACAAGGCCTCGCCCCTCTTCGATACGTATGAATTGGTCAAGTTGGGGGTGAATTTCCAAACCTATGTCTTCTCCAATATTGATACTCATCAAGGTAACCTGTAAATGCTTTCCTGTCCATAATGCAAGACGGAAGTTATTGTTTTGCTTGCTAGCTTCCTCAATGTCAACTGCAAAAGGTCTAGGACCATAATCCCTTAATACAATTCGGGCATTGGGCTTAACGTTTTCCATATAGGGAAGATATTGGTTAGGAAACTGGTTCCATAGATCCTGGTTATACATTGAAGAGTTGGCTAAGTACGGGCACTGGTACATATTATATGCGTTAGGCATAGGGGAGTTAGCATTACAGGGTAAGTTGTACATATTAGGTGCGTTATACATAGTGCTCATTCCTTTCAGAAACTAATAATATTATCATATGATTTATGCAAAGGAGATGTGCGTTGTGTTTTTTTGAATCAACGGACTAAGAGGGTGCAAATACAGGAGCTTTATCTGCATTCGCTTATGTAAAGTCTATTTCACAACATATATAATTACTAAATTGTTATTATATAAAATATTTGATAATATTAAAAACAGAAAAATAGGCAAAGGAAAATGAAAGCATATAAAACAATACTCAAAACAGAATTGAAGCTGTCTTTGCGGGGTATGAATATGTTTTAGTATCATGACTTAATTACTTGACTTGAGCACTAGAAGAAAGACATGGAGCATCAAACTCCTTCGCTTTTGCCTCTTTCATTTTGTTCAAAAGAGGCGGAAGCTGTTGGAGAAAGCTTGATAATTTGAAGCAAGAATGCTACGTATGGCATTTTTGGCATCTTAAAACAGTAATAATGGTAAACTGTATTTTTGCATATATGGATTACTTTAAAAGCTCCCTTTTACTAAAAGGAGACATTATAAATCTCTTCATCGACTTGAGAGTTGTAAGCCACACTATATGTGCATCCTGTTTTGTATTACTAAGTATTCGCGGAACAAGAAATTTAGCAACTGTTTCGGGTTTATCTCCAAGAGTACTTCCTGTTATAACAACATTTTTCATTATCCTAGCCTCCTCCTTTTCGTAGGGATTAAAGCATTAAATTTTTATTCAGTAAGTATTAAGTTTAGTATACACTTTTAAAAGTAAGTGCTTCAAGCCTTTCATATTTTACTTTCCCGACACCAACATCCATCTATACTAACACAAGTATCAAAATATTTTTTCATCATATTACTCAGCAAAAAGTATTGGTAATTTTTTTCTTTTTGCTTGCTTGTAGGTTTTGAAGTATCTTTAATAATTAGCATAAACTATGGTTATTATATGGTTTATGGAGGTGTTTTTATGTCTTATGATAAACTTTTTGAGCCTGCGTATATTGGTAAGTTAAAATTGAAAAATAGGTTAGTGTTATCGCCGATGAATACGCAGTTTTCAATAGGAGATCCATCAGTACTTGGGGAAAGATATTATGAATATTATAAAGCACGAGCGAAAGGTGGAGTTGGACTTATCATTACAACCCATGTTAAAGCGGAAAAAAATGTTGACCCGTATCCGCTTACCTATGGTTATGCTACTTTAGACTCGGCAAGTCAAATTAAGTATTTCTATGAAATAACAGAAATGGCTCACAGATATGATGCGAAAATAGCAATAGAATTATCTCCGGGTACAGGAAGATTAGCTGACGCAGCATTAAAGGATAAGTGGCCTGTGGGACCTTCAGAGAACGCACTTCTAGGAATGCCTGAGGTGAAAACGCGTGAACTAAGTAAAGATGAGATAAAGGAGCTTGTTGAAGCTTATGGAAGAGCAGCAGGATTAGCAAAACAAGCAGGCTTTGATATAATTTACGTTCACTTTACCGCATATCTTGGAGATCAGTTTCTTTCGTCGGTATGGAATCGGAGAACAGATGAGTATGGTGGAAATTTAGAGAACCGGATGAGATTTTTAGTGGAATGTATTGAAAGTGCGAGAAAAAACGTTGGAAGTGATTTTCCAATGATAGTTGGATTAGCTTTAGATCATGGATTTCCAGGTGGAAGAGAACTTGAAGAAACAATAGAAATAGCAAAAAAACTTAAAGAGATGGGTATTGATACGCTGCATTTGAGACGTGGAAGTTATGATAACATGAATTTGTTAATACCTACAGAATATATGGAAGACGGAGTTTCAGTTGAATATGCCAATAGAGTCAGAGAACAGGTAGGTATACAGGTGATTTCGGATGGAAATATTGGAGACCCTGAATTGGCTAATAAATTGATGGAGGAAAAGAAACTTGACTTTATAGGGCTTGCTAGAGCTTTATTAGCTGATCCCGAATGGGTAAATAAAGCACGTACTGGTAAAAAAGAAGATATTGTTCCTTGCGTTCGGTGTATGCAGTGTATTAATAGAGTGTTTTTTGGTCAATATGCAGCGTGTAGTGTAAACCCATACCTTGGAAAGGAATATTTAAGTCCTATAATTCCAAGCAATCATCCTAAAAATGTGCTTGTAATAGGTGGCGGGATGGCAGGGATGGTATTTGCAAAACTAGCTGAAGAAAAAGGTCATAAAGTAACTTTAGTTGAAAAGACTTCCGAACTTGGAGGACACCTTTTAGAAGGAGCTATAATGGACCATAAGAAGGAAGTTAATGCTTACTGCAAGTATTTGGTGAGGAAGATCAAGAATTCTAATATAGAAGTAAAGTTTAACACAGAAGGCACGAAAGAACTTGTCCAAAAGCACAAGCCGAATGCAGTAGTCATTGCAACGGGTTCAATCCCTGCGAGACCTCAAATTCCAGGGGTTGATAAACCAAAGGTAAAGATAGCTACAACTATGCTAAAAAACCACGAGGACACAGGGCAAAATGTCATTATAGTTGGAGGTGGACTTGTGGGATGTGAAACAGGATTGTACCTCGCACAGAAAGGAAAGAAGGTTACCATAATAGACATGCTTCCTGAAGTGGCTCAGGATGTTATTTTTATGTCCAAATTCTCATTGATTCAGGCACTCAAAGATAAGGGAATAAAGACTGAGGGAGGACTTGAGTTATTGGAGGTAACGGATACAGGAATTATTGTTAAAGATTTGAATGGAAATACGAAAGAACTTAATTGTGATACAGTGGTAATATCTGTAGGGCTAGAACCGGATGACACATTATACGATGAACTAAAAGGTGAAGTTGATGAGATATACAAAATTGGAGATTGTATCAAAGCAAGAAAGTTCATTGATGCTACACAAGAAGCTTTTCAGATAGCACACGACATTTGAGTTAGGTGATTCCCAAAAAACAACTGGTCAAAGGGTGTTTCAAAAAACTGATTTTTAGGGTTGGCATTATATTTATTGACTAATGAATTTTTTTGAAACACCTTAATAAAAAGTTTTTGTTAATGAGAGAATTTTGTATAGATATTTTCACCCACAGAATTAACAGCCTTTGTTGGCTCTGTGGGTGTTCTTATACCGATAACATGAGAGCGATACTAAAAAAGATTTTTTTACTTATTTTTGTTACAATTTATGAGAATAGTGGATATTATGTTATAATTTATAGAGAATATAGCTGTATTGCACAAAAAGAGTAATTTCTTCGGGCAGTGGCTAAAAGAATATATATAATAAGTATTGCTTAAGGAGAGCTAGTTATGGATGAAGTTCAATTACAAAAAGATGCAAGGCGGGCTAAGAAATGGAATGTTATTATAATATCGATTTTTCTTGTGATATTGTTATTGTCTTTAGTTGGTCTTGGTATCTTTAAATATCAGCATACATTTACTGTGGAAAAATGGCTTAGGGAACCAAACTACAGGACAAAAATAGTTGATGATTTACTTAATAGGCACAAATTAATTGGAATGACTGAAGGAGAAATTATTTCTTTGCTTGGAGAAGAAGAAAGTTATGCAAATACTAAGACGTCTTTTAAGATTAGTAACAAAAAATTTGAACCTGAAAACACTATTGTCTACTACTTAGGAGTTTCATATATGGATGATATGTGGCTTATATTATGCCTAGAAGATGGAATTGTTACTGAATATTATTTAGATGTGACCTAGAAGCAGGTTTGTAAAAATATCTTTCCGAAAAGCTAATGGGAAATAAAGTACAGAAATTGGTGTTGAAAATAAATGGATGGGTATAAACTTTTTTGACAAATTAAAAAGATGTCGCATCAGAAGTCACGGTCACTGATGCGACATCTCAGTTATTTGACCTTCTATTCTATCGGAAACTTACTAATCATTCCTAGAAGCTTTTTCCTCATACATGCAAAATCCAAAGAGTTTACTTCTCCATCGCCATCTACATCTGCATTAGTTAAATCAATAGGTGTATTAGTTAACTTGAGCAGATAAACTCTCAAAAGCCCAAAATCTAATGAATCAAAGGTGTCGTCTGAATTCAGATCACCCGCGACACCTATTGATGGTGTAGGTGTTGGAACAATATTTCCAGTATCATAAAGGTCTTTTGGTAACTTATCAAGAGTAATTACATATTCGCTGTTGTAGATAGTATTAAGAAGGGTAGGGTCATTATATCTTGGGCTGGTAAGAAACTCACCGTACCATGGGCAGAAATATAGCCACCATGCTCCTTCATTAACTATGTTCTGAATATCTGGAATAACATCGTTTTCAGTCAATGCAACCATCTTTGTATCATTAGTATAATTCACAAGGCTGAGAAATACTGATGTGGCAGCACTTGTTTCCCAAGTGTATGGAGAACCTTCGTACTTATCGTAGGCAACTATATCCACATATTCATCACCAGGATACCACTGATATGAATTCGCATAGGTATAAAGGTTTACTTCCCATATTAAGTTATGGATTCCATATTCTTCGGTCAAAGTTTTGTAGAGAAGTTTCCAAAGGTCCTTAAAAACCTCTGCACCCGACGAACCCCACCAGAACCATGCACCAGAACCGTCTATATTGTTGTAGCCTTCTGCTTCATGAAAAGGACGGAAAAGAATAGGTATATTTTGTTCTTGAAGAATGAGAAGCTGTTCTGCAAGGTCTTCAATTGCCATCATTAGATAAGCGTATTCCTTTGATGTTTCATCGAGGCAATTTGCTGTATTAAAGCTAGAGGTAGGTTTGTATGTACATTTTGTCCAATCAACTGGCTCGCCTATTATGTAACTAGTAAAATCCGAGGGAATATTAATATGCCAGCAAGCTGTCGCAATCCCACCACGCTCTTTTACCCACTCGATGATGCGGTCTGTCGTGCCATCTTCCCAACCATACAGAGGATTGTAGTTCATAAAATCAAAGCCTCTAATTGCAGGATATTTGCCTGTTTTATCGTAAATATAGTCAAATTCGAGTTCCATGTTACCGTCATTTCCGTTGCCGTAGATTTCCTGTTGACCGGAAACAACATACTTGCCATATACGCTAGTAAGATATTCATTGAGTTTTTTAGTTTCGGCAGTTGCATTCTTATCACACAGAGTCGGGTCGATTTTGAGTTCAGGCATATCGGCATAATCAAAAGTAACTGTGTCATAAAGTATAAAACCCCAGCTTCCCGACGTTCCAATTTCAATTGTTGCGGTACCTTTTTCAAGATAGAAAAAACCGAAGCTGTAATCAATCCATTCGTTTTTATTTGGAATAAAGAAATCACCAAGATGTTCGCCGTTAACACTAACAGCCTGAAGTCTCGTTTTATTCTCTTCGCCGAGATACATCCAGCATCTTGTGGAAAGCTCATACATAGCACTTTCGGGAACTGTAACTTCTAATGTTATTATACCTGCATTGGTAACCCATACAAAGCTTTCCCCCGAATAGCCTGGATATTGAGTACCATATACATTGGTAGTAGTAGTGGCACCGTTACTTAGAGTACATGATTCAGCTTCCACATTTATAGGAAGTGAGTTTGTGGCCTTAACGGATATGGGCATTGACAAAAGAACAGAACATGCCATTACAACTGTTGTCAACAGAGACAATCCTCTGCTGATGATTTTCTTCATAAAATACACCCCTTCAAAGTTAAAATTTTTCTATATTTTTAGGCGATTCGAAAAACATGATAGAGTATAGTTCAAAATGTAAATCTATTTTTTGAAAATACAATTGCAAAGTTTTGAGAAATCACCTTATAAAAAACAAAGCTCGGTTAGTGAAGATAATGCTGCAGAGAAAATGATTTGCTTTATTAGGAAGATTGAAAAACTTTTCTTATAATAAAATTGTAACATTTTCGACATATAATATCAATTGTTTGAGTGCTTTAGAAAACACAGGTTTCCTTTAAGTTTTATTTGACAGATTTGGTCTAATACATTAAACTAAAAATAGGTTTAATGCATTAGACTAAAGGAGTGAGTTAATGATGGGAAGAATTAAAATTTTTGAGGCAGAATACAAATTTATGAATATAATCTGGGAGAATTCACCTATACCCAGTTCAGAGCTTGTTAAGCTTGCCAACGAAGAATTAGGATGGAAGAAATCAACTACCTATACTGTAATTCGTAGGTTGTGTGAACGTGGTGCTATAAAAAATGAAAACACTATAGTTGATGCTCTAGTTAAACAGGAACAAGTAATGCGTGCACAAACTGAAGAGCATATCGATAAAGTCTATGAGGGTTCTTTGAAGCTCTTTTTTACCACCTTTCTTCAAAAAGAAAAATTAAATAAAGATGAAGTTGAGGAATTGAAAAAAATAATAGATCAATATGACAAGGGGGAATAAGTATGATTGAAAATACCTTTATTAAAGTGTTTGGAATGAGTATTACAGCTTCAGTGGTCGCTTTTTTGGTAATGTTCATCCGGCAAACCTTTGGGAAAAGACTGCCAAAAACACTGAGTTATGCCCTATGGGTAATAGTGATTTTTAGGTTACTTATTCCTTTTTCTTTACCGTCAATGTTTAGCATATTTAACATGATACCAACACCTGAAAAAATAGATGCTATTAGTTATCAGGAAATTAAGACCTATAGTAATACAAATGAAATGAATCATATAAGTGACTCCCAACATGATACTGAAAATAACGTTTCAAATGCTAACATGGATCGCTTGGTTCCTGAGATTACTCCAAAAGCATCTGTTGATGCAAGACCGATGTTATCACAAATTTTTTCATGGATATGGCTTATAGGAGTAGTAGGTTTATTTTTATTTAGCGTTATTGTATATTTTTGTGCCTCATATAGACTTAAGGAAGCAATCTTATACAAAAACAACCCTTTGATTTTACAGTGTAGTAAGATACTAAAACTAAATCGAAAAATAAAGGTTTATATATCGGATAGAGTAAATACTCCGGTTGTGTGTGGCTTAATCAAAGCACGTATCATAATCCCGTCGGACCTTGCACAAAGCTTAAGCGAAAGGGAATTAAAACATATTCTGGTACATGAACTTGTACATATAAAAAGGTTTGACTATCTATTTAAGCCTCTGTTTGTGTTAGCTTTGTGTGTTCATTGGTTTAACCCGATAGTCTGGCTTTCTTTTATACTATTTCAAAAAGATATGGAGATGTCATGCGACGAAAAGGTTATGTCGGTGTTTGAGAATGATATAAGAAGTGAATACGCTACATCATTAATCAAGCTTGCGGCAAAGCAAAATGTATTTCTAAATGGAGGTCTGTTGGCTTTTGGTGAAAGTAATATTAAAAGCAGGATAAAAGGCATAATGACATTTAAAAAACCTAAGTTTCTAATGGGAATTTTAGTGGTAATTATCCTTGTTGTAACTAGTGTTGTACTGTTGACTAATGGGCAAGGCAAGCAGAAGAATCAAGAATGGGGCATTTCGGGTAAAGCAAATAAACGAATCGAAGATACGGCTGAGGAGTATTACCTAGAAGTGGACCCTAACAACAAGGGAGAACTTAAAATCCACAACATAAAAGAGTATGGTACAGACTACCTCGTTTTGACTGAGAAACACAGTGGAGATGGCCATAGTGGCACTATTTTATTTTTAGTGGACAAGGATTTCTCAGCTAAAGCCGCTGCATCAGGAGATATACCGCTAAGCCCATGCTTTTCAGCTAATTTAGTTAAGCACCAAGGAAAGAGTATTATTTATGGAAATTTTAAAAACAAAAAGTGGGACCCTAAAACCGATATTGTATCAGAAGTGCAAATTGATAATATTGAAATTGAATTTGAGGACGGAAGTGTGTTTAATGATTCAGTTTCTATGGATAAGGGATATATTGTTGTGGTTGATACTTTGTCGGGAATAAAAGACATTAAACTATATAACAACAAGGGCGAACTACAAAGTGATTTACTTAATGAAAGCTACCTAAAGGAATATGGCTTTAGAAGCATTGAAGCGGATAAAACCGATAAGGGCAATAGCGGTCAATCGGAGAAAAATGCAGTTTTAACAGTTGAAGAAATAATTAACAATCATATGCCAAAAATATATACTCCTAACACTTACCACGATAGATTAGAATATCAAGGCAGGTGGAGTGGGAATGTGATGCCTGGGCTTAGAGAGGAAATGGCAAAGAGTGGTTGGGAACTGTTGGAGACAAGGAGTGCTAAGCTATTTTATTCAAAAGTAATAGAAGGTGTTGAGGTGAAAATATCCCTACTACCAAAAGAACAAGGTGGCCCGGAAGAAATAAATGCAACAACTGTGGTTGTTGTTAAGATGGAAGATTCGGTGGTTGCCCAAATTGAGGATGATAGCACTGATCTTTCTATTACTGGCAAAAGAAAATTATGGACAAAGGATGGATGGTCATACTTCATTGAGCAGGTTCCACGTGGTGGAAAAATCCCTTTGAGTAATCTCGTCGGAAAGTTATCCCGGCAAAATACTGATGGTACAGTACAGGTAATTGATGAATTGGTAATGTATTTGGTAGGCGATAGTAATAAAAGTTTTACCATTTTTCCTGCGGGTGACAGGATAGTGTTTGTTGGGTTTGCCGGAACAGAAGTTATGGATTTTAAAACCAGAGCAATTATTAGCATCAAAGAAGATGGTAGTGATAGAAGAATTTATGACCTCCAATATAGAAGTGTAAAGAACTTCTGTTATGACAACGGATACTTATATTATGAAGGCTGGACAAATGACAACGCATTTCCAAGACCTATTTGCCGAATGAATACTGATTTTAGTAAAGATATAAAAATGGCTGATATTGACGGAGCCTTTATTACTGTGCACAATGGTTATGCGTATTATCTAAATGGTAGTATATACAGGCTTAGACTGGATTGGTCATCCAAGCCAGAATTATGGGATAAGGCGGTCATAGGTAAGCAGGTTATTTCTGTACAAAAAATTGCTGATACTGAATATAATGTTGTATATGATGAGAATAGCAAACCATATATCCTAAGATTAAAAGATGATAAGAGAAAAGCTTTCGACGTGGTCCAAAAGTACTTCATTGCTTTTGAGAACGCTGACTACAAGACCATGAGTGCTCTAGCAACAGAATACCATAATACAAATCTAGTTCATGACGGTGATGTATGGGGTATGAAATGGGCAAAAGCGAAAGAAATAGAACTTGTGGACGATCCCGCGTATTTGCAAATTTCGGATTCTGAATCCACTTTGGTATATGGCGTATCGGTTGAGATGGAAACGGTAAAAACTTCTGCACAGTATCCGTCCACCCAAACCTTCTTCTATATAGTGCTGATTAAAGATGATAATGGTATCTGGAGAGTGGATAGATATACAACAGGTTAAATATATTTATCAAGAATGATGTTGAGGTTCTTGAACATAGTTATGATAGTGCAATTGGCGAATTTAAAGTTATTAAAACCAGTCCAAAAGAACACAAAAATATATTAGCTCGTATGTCAAGAAATCCATTGGGTTTTAGGAAAGTGACCATAACTAAGAAAAGGTGAAAAATATGATATATGTTTTAGAGAGAGCCTGAAACAAAGAAAAGATGGAAGCAAGAATAGAAGGTAAAATAGAAGTGGTTCAAGAAATGTTAAAAGAAGGAGATTCTTTCGAAAAGATATCAAGAGTTACAAAGTTAGCAATTGATGAAGTTAAAAAAATTGCTGAAACATTTGTAAATTAGGGTTTTTCATCAACATGAATTAGAAGAAGTATTATTAAATATAAGCCGGGTAGGTAAAAGCCTATTCGGCTTATTTCTGTTTGTAAGACAGATGTAAAAAGATGACTACATATTTCTATTTAGTTAATTATACCCCAGAAAAGTCATGAGCGAAGCGAATTATCTTGTTTAAATTTAAAGAATATGTTAGATATATTAATGGCATTAGTTATTGGGAACTTAGTTATTTGCATAAAGATTTGATATGTGAAGGAATTAGATTTAATAGGAATACTACAACAATCGATATGCTTTTTAATAGACTTGATGCGTTGAGGTCAATGAATGATGTACCGTATAATCCGGGTGGTACAACATATATTGATGAAGGTACAGTTCAAGCAGTAATCATTGAAGAACTAAAATGCCAAGCTGCGGAAACTTGGAAAAAAAGAATACCCATATACTTGAGTGCTTTAAAAACTAAGATTTTAAATTTAAATACTAAATATGTTGAATTCATTAGTTTAACAATAGATGAACGAAAAGCTATACAATATGCACTGAAGCTTTATCAAACTGGTGAACTTGATCACTATACATCGATAGCCTTGGATACAATTCATGTAGTAAATAATATTCCTTATATTGAGGGTCATACT
>JAAYPF010000050.1 GCA_012519925.1 Clostridiaceae bacterium | reverse complement strand
TTACAAGACATGGGGATGCCAATACGGTATCCCTTTATTTGAGTTGCTTTTAAATATGGGGTCAAAGACCATGTTTAGATATTAACACAGGCATCCCCGAAGTGGGAATGCCTGAGCAGTAACAAAATTTACAAACATAGGCTTATTATAAATTCCCATACTCTAAAAATATAGTCGCTTAAAAATAAGCAACTATTTATAATCATATTTCTTATTATCTTTATTAATATTCTAAAAATCAACCACTTTCCCCATAAATAATACCGTACCTGTTGCATTATCTGCAATTACAAACATAAACGGTTTGTCTGCAATAAAGGAATTAGGCATTGAAGTAGTTCCCATTCCAATATAAGTGACTGCAGCAGCCTCAGTACCCTTTTCATTTACATCAATAACTGCTTTATGTCCAATGTCACTAATCCATATTTTATCCGCAATCTTTGAGAAATCAGCATTTTTGGAAAAGGCCTCAGCCATACCGAGGGCGGTAAGTTTATCTTTTAAATCTTTAGGTTGATAATCAATTTTAAAACGAGGCAGTTTTAATACGATTTTAGAGCCCATTGAAAGCTTACCTTTTATTTCTTTCCATTTAGTATTGTCAAATTCAGCAATAAAATCATTTAAATTACCAGCTTCAGGTAGAATACAGTACATTGAAACACTTCCTGAACCGTATGGAAGTTCCACCGCTCTATATTCAGAAGTCTCAGCATACTTATAATTGTCGTTTTTACTCATCATCGGAACAATTTTCGATTCTCCTTTAATGTTTGTAAAGGCACTGTCCCTTGTTTGAGTTACATCAAATTGATCCATCCAACTACCATTAAAATAAATAGCATTTATTAGATACATTATCATATCTGGATCGATAGGAGGATTTATCATCTTTTCGATCTTTCCTTTTGTTGCGTCGCTAATCCATTCATTCATAACATCACAAGCATCGGTTTTTGAAAAATCCAAATAGGAATTTTGAGAATCAAACACTTCCTTATTTGTGTCTAAAAAGCTCTGATTCACTTCAAAACCTTCCCTTGTCCATATTGAATTAGCAACGTTAAGCTCAACCTCAGGATACAGTCTTTTGAAGTAGTTTAAATGCTCCCTATAGCTTTGATTTATTTCCTCTGTAGTCAATTCTGAATAATTTAGTACTCTTCCCATAGCTTCTTTAGTGGTAGCATCTGCCCCTTGATAAACCATTGAAAGTGCCATAGACAAACTAAAGGGTGAGAAAAATACATTTTTATCTAAGTCATCTTCGTTAATTTCTTTAAAGAGATTTGCCGCAAACTGACTATTTGCATCTATAAACTTCTCGTTAACGGTTGCTTCGTAAGGTATAGGCGTTGGTGCAACTATTGAATTCCCTTTAAAAGCAAATCCTGTAACACTTCTGTCATATACTCTAAAATCGAAGTAAACCTTATCTGCTAACTGATTGTCGATTGGATATTTTATTTTTCTATATGTTAAGGCTTGTGTCACTCCACCATTTCCAACATACTTCTCAATTTGAACACCGGATGTGTATAAATTAACTTCACCGGATTCGGATATAGAAGACATAAGTTTACCTTCATCGGCTATCCTATACCCTCCTGTATTAAATGTAATAGTTACTTGAATGTATTTTTGATTTTTATAATTCGTTTCAGGTGAGTTCTCTATTACAAGGTTTAACGCAACATTTTCAGGTTGAGGAATAAATTGAGCCCAATCCCCTTGTATCATAGGTGTTGGCGTAACTGTCTGATTACCAGTTTGTCCTGGATTAAAGGGCAAACCAGGAACCATTCCAAGTATGTATTGTCTAAAAATTGCAAAGTCAAGCGAATCAACCTCTCCATCCTTATATAAATCAGCATTTTTTTCCCAGTCTGTTGCTGGAGGTATTCTACCTCTAAGCAGATAGTCTCTCAAATACGCAAAGTCAATAGCATCAATTCCACCGTCTCCATTCAAATCACCATAAGCTACTTCTGCACGTACCGGAACCGTAATAAAAAACTGACAAAGTACTACTAGTGCCAAAGTAAAAGACCCAATTTTCAAAAATCTAATCACAATAATACCCCCTTTATAATACTTTTAGATAGTTATTTGTAAAATGCTGTCGCCCTTGAAAATAAAGGGCTGCAGCAATATGTTTTATTGTCCACCCTTCAAAATAGTGTAAAATACAGTTGATAACCATAATCCTTGCAGATAAAAAATATATGAGCATAAGTATATAAAAAGTACAAATTCATTAATTGCTTAATTAGTTTAAGCACTCACAAGTCTTGCACTCAAAGTACAAGTCTATTTATGCTGCAATTTTTTCTAAAAATACTTGCTTTATATATATATATTCCTAAAAAGATTTTACATAAGCAAATGCAGTTAAAGCATTTGCATTTACATGTTAGACGCTGAATTTTTCGCTACATATGAATCGATGTGTATATTTCGCAATATACAAAATTAGTAAAAATGTTTATTGCAAAATATATAGGTTGTATCACTAATATACATCTTCATTAGGTTGTCAAAGATCATTTACAGCTCTTACATTTCTTTACACCCTAATTTATCATGGCATTTTGCAACTGCCTAAATGCTGATTATGTCTACATTTTATCATAGTGTAATTATATTTTGTAGCATAACCTTTTCTAAAAACAGGGTATTTTATTACTATTTATCCAACAAAAATATTTAAATTATAAACAAATATGGTATTTATCAAAATACTTTCATTCTATATCATGTTAGTTTTACAACAATTATCAACGTTTTATTTTCTTCGAAGTAGTTTTATCAAACTCTTCATTTCTGACAACTACCTTTGTAACATTTTTATAAACAGGAAGCTCACTAGTTACCTTTTTTATATCCTTTAACACCTCAGCTGAAGTTTTTTCT
This sequence comes from Clostridiaceae bacterium, assembly GCA_012519925.1. Classification (GTDB taxonomy): domain Bacteria; phylum Bacillota; class Clostridia; order Acetivibrionales; family Acetivibrionaceae; genus Acetivibrio. The sequence goes on along the minus strand of JAAYPF010000050.1, from coordinate 6,557 downwards.
TCGCTTAAGAAAACCTCTGCCATAAGTGATTTTTGATCCCCGTCTTCATCAGTAACTCCTCTAACAACAACCTCTGTTACATAATCAATTCCCTGAATATATCCCTCTATCTCTTCAGGATAGATATTTTTGCCATTATTAAGCACAATTATATTCTTCTTTCTTCCTGTGATTACAAGCTGCTCTTTATTATTAACATAGCCGTAATCGCCTGTATAAAACCAGCCATCCTTTAGTACCTCTGCTGTTTTTTCCGGCTGTTTGTAATAGCCGAGCATTACAATTTCGCCCTTTACGCATATCTCACCAATACCCTCATCATTTGGATTATCTATCCTCAATTCAATACATGGAAGCTTTATACCTACAGTATGATAATCATTAAACATATCGTGGTTTGCAGATACCAAGGGAGAACATTCTGTTATGCCATAGCCGTTTATGAGACTAATGCCAATATCATCAAAAAACTCTCCAATCTCTGGACGAATGGGGGCTCCACCACATACAATTTTACGCAATCTGCCTCCAAAGGCTTTATGTATTGATTTAAAAAATACTTTTCTTAAGTCAATACCCACCTTCCGCAAGGTATTGCTTAACATAATCAATTTTAAAAATGCTTTTTCTTTTCCTGACTCTTTTACGTTTTTTAGTATTTTAGAACGAAATACCTGAACAAAGGCCGGTACAAGGTAAATATATGAGGGGCTATAAAATTGAAGATTCTTTAATACATTGCTTAGACTATCGTTTATACAAATTGTGGAGTGCTTATGAAGTGATACCAAAATACCACAAACAGCCTCATAGGTATGATGATAGGGCAAAACCGACAAACATCTATCGTATACCGTGGATACCTGCAACCCATAATAGACACTTGATACCAGATTATGCTCTGACAGCATTACACCTTTTGCACTGCCCGTTGTACCCGATGTATAAACAAGTAGTTTGAGTTTATTAGGATCACTAGCCAATAATCGGTACTTTTCAGCATCGCATTTCTTCCCGTATTCAATTAGTTTGTTAAAGGATAGAAATTTTCCACTATCCACAGTACGGTCAAAACCTATATATTGTTTGACATTAGGAAGCTTATCGGTATTATTCATAAACAGTTCTTCGTGTTTTTGTGTGTAAAACACAACACTACTATCACTATCATTGAGAACATTTAGTATATCATCTGCAGAGAGTTCATTATCAACAGGAACGTATACACCAGAGCCTTTAAGAACTGTAAGATAGGTCAAAACCCAATTATAACTATTCTTACCTATACATGCAATGTGCTTGTCCACAAACCCCATTTCTGTCAATGCAGCACCAAGCCATATAGTCTGCTGTTCAAATTGTGAATAGCTTATCTCAACAATTTCGTTTTTATCCCCTTTGTACATAAATGCAATTTTGTCGCCTGCTTCCTTGACAGCTATATCCAGCATTTCCTTGATACTATTAAACTTTGTCACATCGTAATATGAGAAATTTCCTTTTTTCATAACTCAATTCTTGCCTCTTTTCAATAAATAATAGTTTCTAAATATATATTATACAACATAACAGAATTTAAGTTGTAGAATTTTTTAACTAATGTAAGCACATAATCTACTTGTCCATTCTATTTTTAGTCAGGTCTTCTATCTGCTGTTTTGCTTCAGGAGACAATGACTCCTCTAGATAATTACGCTCATTTCCCCGTGTTTGATTATATTCTTGTTTTATCCTTTCATTAGCCTGTATAATTTCAGCCCTAAGTTCTCTTGCAGACAACAACTTACAACCTGAACCTCTTACAATTATCTGCTGTAAACCGTCTGATGTAGCAACTGTAATGTTATAATTTTTCTTATTGTCATGGGCAAACTTCTCAATATACTGATCCGCTGTTTGTGATTCTCTAGTATATACCATATGGATATTATAGTAATCGATTACCTCTTCACGATGCCCCTCAACACGGTAAGCATCAAACACTACAATAATACGACTTTTTCGAATAAACTGATAATTACTTAAAGAATCAAGCAATTTCATTTTTGCACTATCCATATTCTCCTCTACAAGTTCCTTTAATTCCGGCCATGCGTAGATAATATTATAGCCATCCACAAGGAGATACTCTTCCTTTTCTTCCTTCTGTTCTGTGCTAACAAAGCTAGTAGATTTATAATAGCTTTCAAGACTTGTTTTCTGCCTTTTCCAGGTAGACTTCTTCCCCTGGTTTGCATAGAAGGTTTTATTCATTATATGATCAATCTCTTCTAAACTAATGGTCTTTTCTATGGAATATGTGATATGGCTTTGATCGGTAAGTTCCATATTACTTTTCTTCTTAAAATAGCTCTCAACGTGCATGTAGTTCTTTACTTTATCCCAACTCACCAAAAAACCAACACCCTGAGCACAAAAAACCGAACTCGTTGGATTTTCCACATCTCTCTCCGAATCATAGCCAATTTGTTCTATAACCTCTTGTGTATTATGGCATGGTTCATATCCTTTTAGATTGCAAAACAGCCTACCAAAGCCTTTGGTATAAGCTGTCACCTCTTTTTGATAATTTCTCATGGTTATAACGGGAGCACTACCTACAATAACTGCTGTATCTCCACTTATCTTTGAAATTTCGCATTTACCATGCTTTTTTTCAATATCTGTCATAGCTCTTCCTACCATTTTCTCAGGTAATTCCAACTCAAAGGCGTAATAAGGCTCTAATAATATGGATTGTGCCTCTTTTAAACCTTGACGCACTGCACGATAGGTAGCCTCTCTGAAATCTCCACCTTCTGTATGCTTATTGTGTGCTCTACCTGAGACTAAAGTAATTTTTACATCCGTAATGGCAGATCCTGTAAGAACGCCTTTGTGAACCTTTTCTTTTAGATGGGTCAAAACAAGTCTTTGCCAGTTTTTACTCAAGTCATCCTCACTACAATCTACTGCATACTGTAATCCACTTCCTAACTCTCCCGGTTCTAATAACAGATGAACCTCAGCATAATGCCTCAACGGCTCAAAATGACCGACCCCCTCAACTACGTCCGCAATAGTCTCTTTATATACAATTCTTCCATCATCAAAGTCCACCTCAACATTAAAACGGCTTTTTATGAGACTCTTAAGAATTTCAATCTGCACTTCTCCCATAACTTGTACCTGAATTTCCTGCAATTGTTCATCCCATACAATATATAATTGCGGTTCCTCTTCCTCTATTTGGCGAAGCTTAGGAAGCATCAACCTAGGGTCATAACCTTCCGGAAGCATAATTCTATATAATAGTACTGATTCTAATACCGGTGCCATCGATTCCTCTTCTATCCCTAAAACTTCTCCAGGTCTAGCTTCACTAAGACCTGTCACCGCAAACACAGAACCTGAGTCTATCTCACTAACTGCTTCAAATTTATTTCCCGAATAAATGCGAATTTGATTCACTTTTTCTTCCCAAATGCCATTGGTCAGCACATCCTTGACCTTTAGCTTTCCTCCAGTCAATTTCATGTGAGTAAGACGGTTGCCCTGTTCATCTCTTGTTATTTTGAAAATTTTGGCCCCAAACTCATCGGGATAGGAAGGATTTAACGTATAATCCACAACACCTCGCATAAATTGCTCAATGCCCTCTAATTTTAATGCCGAGCCAAAATAGCATGGGAATATTTTGCGTCTTTTGACAGCCCTACTAATTTGCTCAGTTTTAATATGACCTGTATCTATATAAGCCTCCAACAATGTTTCATCACACATGGACAGTTGTTCGTAAAACACTTCGTCTTTAGGCTGTCCAAATTCAGTGCAACCTTCATCAAGCTGTGCTCTTATTTCTTCTATTAACTTGTTCTTTTCCGTTCCCTTTTGGTCCATCTTATTGATAAATAAAAAAACTGGTATTTTATATATCTCAAGCAGTCTCCATAAGGTTTTGGTATGCCCCTGCACCCCATCTGCTCCACTTACCACTAAAATTGCATAATCAAGTACCTTTAGAGTTCTCTCCATTTCAGCTGAAAAATCCACATGACCTGGAGTATCTAGTAAGGTAATCTGAGTATCACCAATTTCAAAGACAGCCTGCTTCGCGAAAATGGTTATACCTCTAGCTCTTTCTAATTCATAAGTATCTAAATAAGCATCTTTTTTGTCGACCCTTCCAAGCTTCCTTATCTTACCACAGGTATAAAGAATACCCTCTGATAACGTTGTCTTACCCGCGTCAACATGTGCTAATATTCCAACAACTAACTTTTTCATACTATATATAAAATCCCTCATTTTTATATATTTTGTACTCTAAATGAGCATCTCTATATATAATATCACACTTCTTTCATCAAAAGTATGTGATAAATATTGCTTAGTTTTTTGAAATGGCCTTATTGGTGTTTTCTCAAAAAATGAAATCATGACCACCCGTAAAACGGATGGTTTGCTCAGCCCTATAAGGGCGTGTTACCGACCAGTGCCTAAAGACGCTGGATTTCACTTTGTTCAAGCCACATTGCCTTTGCCTCTTTTGCAGTCCCTAAAGGGACAAACTTATTACTAGCTATCCCTTAAAGCGGTCTTCATACTCTTTTACACTCAGGTTATCAATCATAATATCATGCTTTTCTTGATCTTTTATGTACTTTCTGATTGTTGCTTCATTGAGACCTACAGTACTTACATAGTATCCTTCTGCACAAAAGTGCCTGTTCCCAAATTTATACTTTAAGTTTGCATGCCTATCAAATATCATCAGTGCACTTTTGCCTTTTAAGTATCCCATAAAGCTTGATACACTTATTTGGGGTGGCATACTTACCAACATATGTATATGGTCTGGTATTAGATGTTCTTCTATTATCTCTACTGCTTTATATCTACATAGTTGTTCTATTATTTCCCTTATACTTCACGGCAAAAGCATGAATGAACATTTTTCCATGGTATAAATTACAGCTAAACCTTTAAAGCCATATATAGTAAGCTAATGAGCATAGAGAATAAGATTGCTTTTCGTCTATACTTAGGTGTAAATACTATGTGATATTTACACATCCACTAAGTACGTGCTAAGCTGTGTTCTTTGTTTGCCATTAAAATCACCTTTCCTTTTGTTAATATAGTAGCTTGAACAACTCTATTATAACGGAAGGTGATTTTTTTGTATTACTTCTGTCGCACACCCGCATAGCGGGTGGTTTTTTGTTTCACACGCTTTATGTGTTCAACAGGCTAAAGCCCATAAACAGAGGCGATATATTGAATCAATTTCAATATATCGCCGTACAAGATTTTACATAAGTATATAATTAAACATTATTTTTTTCTGTAAGTGTGATAATCCTTTGTTTTAAAGTCCCTATAATCTTCAGCAACGCATACTATAGCTGACTTCCCATTAAGTATTCCGTATAATTCTTTCATATGATCATAGTTGTCTTCATTGAGCTGTTTTAATAGTTTTTTATCATCGGCTGTCAGACTTACTTTATCATAATGTTCGTCATACATTCTGATACATCCATAAGTATTAAGTAATATATTGTTGACTAGATATGATTTTATCGGTTGTATAGTCCCAGCACTGTTACCGTGAATAAGTATTTCATCACGGGTAGGTGCAGACTTAACCTTTTCTTTTCCATCACTATCAATATAATACTTCATTATTTTCTTTGCATTTCCACCTAATGCATATTTTAAATAATATGTCCCACTGTCATATCCTTTTGAACCATACTTATTGTCCATGGCAAAGTAGTATCCTGTTGGAGTATAACCATTTGTAGTGTCCCAATTCACACCACTTTTACCCTTGCATCTTACCGTTACAGGTCCATATATGATTTTACCGCTTTTCAAATCTATAACTTCAAGTCTACCAAGTCTATAAGCTTCATCGGTTATTGAGATACCGATAAAATATTGGACCGCATCACTTTTGATTTTGTTACGTACAACTTCAGGTAACAAAGTTTCGTCAAGATTGAATTTATAAGTACTAATGCTGCCAGTACCTTCGTATACAAACGGGCTCTCTGTTTTTGGCTTATCCACTAATTTGTAGTATGATTTTTCCGGATTTGTTGTGTCTTCAACAAATACATACATCTTACCTTGAGGAGGAACAGAAACTTGTAACTTTCCTTTCGATAAATCATTAAACATAGCCTCGGTCACTTTTCCTGTTACCTCGTAGCCATTAAGACTTTGGAACAATTTTACGAGAGCTGTTGTTCTTTTTCCGTAGTGTGAATCTACATCCAAATCGATACTTTGATCATAGCAATACTTATTAAGAAGAAGTTGAGTTTCCTTAATTATATTCGGTTGACTATTGTCTTCCTTATCACCATATTTTAGCGGAAATTTACTCTTTTCGTCTTTCGGTGGTTCAACAGGCTTAACTCCTGATGCAGATGACAGCATGCGAAGCTGCTGAAAAATCAAGCAAATTTCGTGTGAAAAGTTTTGGTTTAGCTTAAAAAAACATCAAATTCCATAATTTACAAAGCGAACAGCCGTAAAATGCCGTTTTTATAAAAAAACAAAGGAAT
>JAAYPF010000009.1 GCA_012519925.1 Clostridiaceae bacterium | reverse complement strand
ATAATATATTACCAATATTATTCCAAGAACAACTGAATGTACCTCCTCCGTTAAGAGTCATTGTTCCATTTCCATGATCTTTCCAATATTCATAGTCATAACCATCAATGTTACCTGTTGCATTGTACGTAAGCGTTGGTCCTGCATTAACATCCTTCGGAAACATACTAAACAATAAGGTAAAACACATGAAAGTTGAAAAAATAACTTTCAATCCTTTTTTCATTTTTCGCTCCCCTTTCCTTTTTCACAATTTTATAATTTCCAATTTTCCTATCTTTTGCATCTTTATTTCATCCACAAATCCCCTTCCTTCCAAAATTAATATTATTATTATAATGAACTCTAAATGTATTAGAGTATTCATGCAAAAAAATAATAAGTGCATAGATAATGGATAGTAGATAACAGATAGTGATAGTAGATATACAGATGCAACTGTAAGTGATAGTATATATATTACTGCGAATAGAAGTATATATCGAAATATAAGCATAAATATAAACATAACAAAAAACAAGTAACCGGTTTACTAAATCGGTTACTTGTATAATAACATAAATTTCAAACAAAAACAATACGCTTTTAAAAAGATATTAAGAAACGCCAACTGAATTGTGTCTTACTTTAGCAAACCTGCTGCATTTTAATATTTAGTTTATTCCAGTGAAAATGATGCTAAGCTTGCACCACCCTCTCCTGTATACACAAAATATAATGCCTGTATACCATCAGGTATGGCAATATCGGCAGAATACTCCTTCCACACGTTGGTAAAATCAACAGGTATCTTCCCAAGTTCTACACCGTCCCATGATGTCTTCACCGCAAAATTTCCACGGCAATATCCACGTACCTTAATTTTTACCCTTTTGACTCCTTTGCAATCGAAGTATTTAAATCCAGCTGCAGCACCGTCTCTCAAATTAGCTATGTAACCGATCTCTTCATCACCATCTTTTCCATCTTGAGTTATCTTAGGAAATCGACAATCCATCCATTCTCCAGGAGCTCCTGTATACTTTTCCTCATATTTGCAGAATAAGTTACATGCTATATATGCCGGGTATTCTCCACGCCCTTCTAGTGGACCGCCATTAGAACCACAGGAGGTCATTTCTACCTGCGGAATAGTTCCATCCTCTTTATATTCAATCTGCTCAATACAACCTTGTCGACTGAAATTTGTCCCATTGGTGTGTCTATGATAAAAGATATACCATTTTCCGTTGATTTCTACTATGCTACCATGATTGTTGCCACCGTAGTACATAGGTTTATCCGCCTGTTTGTAAGAATCAATATGAAGATCATTATTACTCACAATAACTCCCTGATATTTAAAATCCTTTGTTGGATATTTGCTGGTAGCATAACACAATTCATGGTAAACAACAGAGGAATATATAAAGTAATAAGTATCCCCTTTCTTTCTTATAGAAGGAGCCTCAAAAAATTCATGTCCTTCAAATCCGCTTCCTTTACTATAAGGTTCACTAGGTGCTACAATTACAGGTTGTTCCACAATAGTAAGCATATCCGAACCAAGCACTGTTACCATGGAACCTTTTCTCGACTTATCGCCAACTGGACAAAAACCGGTATACAGATATGTTTTCTCTCCTTCTGTCAATACACCTGGATCAAATTGAGGTTGGTCATCCTTCCTTTCTCCTAGGCGTATTCCATCAGCATAATGAACATACCCATAGAATTCAAACTTACCTGCTGGATTATCACAAACTGCTACCGATACAATTGAAACCTTATCAAGGACATAATACAAATAATATTTCCCATCAGGTCCAACTGTAACGTCTGGTGCATAAAGGCACATACTACCGTCATGATTAAGGGGGTCATCTGTTTTTTTGTAAATAACACCTTCATATTTCCAGTCAGTCAAGTCATCAATTGGTGCCGACCAACATACATAATCGTTTAAACAATAGGCATGTCCGTTAAAACGATCATGAGATCCATAAACATACACTCTGTTGTTAAAAACATACGGTTCACCATCGGGAATATATTCCCATGATGGAAGATATGGATTAAAACCTTGCTTTTTCATTATCATTTTCTGTCCTCCTTTGGTGGCCCTGTTTTAGCAAAAGCCCTTTGTAAATAGTTTTATAAAGTAAAACCTTTTTCGCAACATATATAATTAATACTATTCTTATAAAAACTACTCAATGCCATAAAATTCATCGGGATCATACCCTAGATAAGTGTCTGTCATGTCCATGACAGGAGTGATTTCCAACATGCAAAGGTGGTTGCAAGGGATTGTCACTTTTACTTCATACGCTCCATTTTGTTCAAGCAATTTTTCATCGGTTTGGAGCGGTTCAGCAGAGGCCTTCAGTATTCTCAACTGTTCCTTGTTCAAACTGCGTGGCTTGCCAAGGTTGCTCCAAGTCTTCATAGGGTTCGCATGTGCTCCTCCTACATCCTTTCTTAATAGCAAAGCCTGTTTACCTATAGATGGCAATGTTATTAGATAATCTATATCGGGAGACGGTTTATGATCACGCATGTCATGACAGTTCCAGCCAATAATTACATACTTGTTGTCATTTTTAGTCACAATCAGATTATCATCCCTATAAAGCAACTCCTTGCCGGCGTTTGAGAAAAACTCAAAAGTATAATAGGTCGGTTTTTTTATGGAATTAAGGGCAATCAAACCAAATCCTCCGTGAAATACCGACTTTGGAACATCCATCTCCTCAAAAACATCACTGAAGGTCCAATAGGAATAAGAATCTGCATATTCTCCTGCTTCACTAAGTATACGTGCAATGAAGGCCGCATTATAATCCGTATCATGTATAGGACATATAGGCACATAAGAAGTGTTAAACTCCGTTATATGCAAGGGCATATTTGCAATTCGTGGATAGTCAGCCATAATCTCGCGCGTTTCTTTAAGTTCTTCAATCATTCGTGTAGGTTCACGCATGGTATGATATATATAATGCCCACGAGTAGTCGGGTCATTCGCCGTATAACAATGACGAGTTATAAAGTCCAAAGGTGTATTATTCTTTACGCAATATTCAAAAAATCCCCTCAACCAGCGTTCAGTGTCAACACCGCAAATTGCAGGTCCACCAATCTGTATACGGGCATCAACACTTTTTACAGCTGCAGCTGAATATTCATAAAGCTTGAAATACTCCTCCATGGTACCTGCCCAGAAAGGAATATTAGGTTCATTCCACACCTCAATCGGCCAGGTAATCACCTCATCCCTGCCATACCTATCAATCAAGTGGTTTAAAGTGTTTATTATAAGCTCAGACCATTTTTCATAAGATACGGGTGGTGTAACGTTGCCTTTCCAATAAAACACAGTTTGTTCACCAGTTTTAAGTTTTTCAGGCATGAAACCAAGTTCAATGAATGGGCGTATTCCATTCTCCAAATAGGTGTCTATTATTCGGTCTAGATAGGTAAAATTGTAAAACACACTAGTCTTTCCATCCATTTCACACTCACGATATATACCTACATCATCACAAAACAATCCATGACCGCGGATATATTTAAAACGTATAGTTTCCTGAACCATTTTCAAATGATCGATATACTCTTTTTGCAATGCCAGACCCATCCTGCCGGTTCCGACACAATAATTTGCATAGTTTTTGAAAGGCTTACCCGATACAGGTACTTCAATCTTCTTTACCATCTCAAACCTCCTGTTTTTTAATATGGTGATTCTATAAGTAAAACTGATTGGTTGAATCTAAAATATTATCCTATTATACTGAAAAACTTAAATAAAGAAATTATTATTGATGAGCCCATCTGTTATTTTTTGAAAGCGGGCATCGTGCATCCTCGAGCTTTGCTCGAATTTGAACAAAGCATCCACACTGCATGCAGGTGGAGCCATGCTCAAGATATTCACATTTACTACATTGCAATAATCTAAACTCATAAACATCATCTCTAACAAACTTGATACGTTTACTTCTTGCAAGTTTATCAATTGCATCATTGATTTGATCTTGAGAAATCTGTGCCTTTATCTTCACATTTTCCGAACAGCTTTTACATTTTTGCCCTTTCATAAAAAAAACCACCTAAATAAACATAATGGCATATTTTTCTGTATAATCGTTCAAGAATAGCTTAACCATGCTTTAATGAACGTAGTACATTATTGTAATGTCTTAACTTTCCAATCCTTTAAACATCTTTTACTACACAATATATAAAACAGAATTTTTTGAATTAAGCAATTGCAATATGTTTTTACAATTGCTTAATTCAGAAACAATCGAAGATTACTTTATCTCCAAAACAACAACGGATTTTGATGGAATTTTACATTTCGCATAATTATTTTCTATTGTTGCATCTTTTAACGCATCAATTTTCACTTGATTATCATCTTCAAAGGTGTTCATCGCATTCATTGCCTGAGCTGTCAGAACTTTTCCACCTATACTCTGTACTGTTGTTCCTCTTATATCAATATCAACTTCAATATCTTGTAGCGGATTGAGGTTACAAATTGAAACATGTATTTTGCCTTCCTTATCCTTTGATGCTGATACACTTAGCTGTGGTATTTTTTCACACTTACAGGAATACTCAATATTTTCAACTTCAAGGGATAAAAGTTGTGCATCTTTATGTACCTTATACATATCAAAGATATGGTATGTAGGTGTTAAAATCATTTTATCTCCCTCAGTCAAAATCATGGCCTGAAGCACATTTACCGTCTGAGCTATATTTGCCATTTGTACTCTTTCACAATAATTATTGAAAATATTCAGGGTAGCACCTGCTATCAAAGCATCCCTCAAAGTATTCTGCTGGTACAAAAAGCCTGGATTTGTGCCAGGTTCCACATCATACCATGCTCCCCATTCATCAACTAACAAGTCAACCTTCTTTTCCGGATCATATTTATCCATGATAGTAATATGCTTAGTAAGTAATTCTTCCATATACAGTGCCTTTTGGAACGTTTTAAACCATTCTTCCTCATCGAATTCAGTGGCCGAACCCTTCCCAGTAAAAAAGTCATGTGGTACGGTATAGTAATGCAAGCTTATTGCATCCATCAAATGTCCAGCTTCTCTCATCAAAACTTCTGTCCAGTGATAGTCAGCAGTATTAGCTCCACATGCAACTTTATAAATTGTATTGTCTCCATAGTTACGCACGTATGTTGAATATCTTCTGTAAAGGTCTGCGTAATATTCAGGTCTCATGTTTCCACCGCAGCCCCAGTTTTCATTTCCTACCCCGAAATATTTTAGCTTCCAAGGTTCTTCTTTTCCATTTTGCCTTCTCAAATCAGCCATGGGCGATTTGCCGTCAAAGGTCATATACTCTACCCATTGCTGCATTTCATGAACAGTACCGCTTCCCACATTTCCGCAGATATAGGGCTCAGCACCGATCATTTCACAAAATTCTAAGAATTCATGAGTTCCAAAATGATTATTCTCTACCACGCCACCCCAATGGGTATTAATCATATAAGGTCTTTTCTCTCTTGGACCTATTCCATCCATCCAGTGATACTCATCGGCAAAGCACCCTCCCGGCCATCTTAGTACAGGAATCTCCAGCTTTTTCAATGCTTCCATAACATCTTTACGGTATCCTTTTATGTTTGGAATCTCAGACTCTTCTCCAACCCATATCCCTTCGTATATACATCTTCCAAGATGTTCCGAGAAATGTCCGTATATGTTTTTGTTGATTTTCCCTTTCTTAATATCTGCATTCAATATCATTCTAGCCATTAGTTTTCCCCTTTTCTTTAACTAATAAACATTTTTCTATACTGCTCTATAAAACTTTGCTTCCAGTTCATTATCCTTAAAAAACACTTCCCCTGCCAATAGATCCTTATTTAAAAAATCCAAGGTCTTACTGTCTGTGATAATTTTAGGATATGTTCTGAACAACACATTACTCGGTTCTTTTATTGCATAACCGTTATTTTCAATATATATTTTACAGCTTTCTCCCGTATAATCTTTCCCTTCAAGCATATACCTTGCGGATATAATATGTCTATCCCCATGCTTTTGTATAATCTGAGTATCAATCGCTCCAGGAAGCACTTGCCCAGTAAAATACTTACCCGTTGCACTACCTGTAAACTGAATCATCACAACACTGTCTCCATAAAAGTTTTTTAATGAAATTTCTTCTTTGATTTCTATGTATACAGTGAATAAATCTTCAAAACTCAAATGCTTGTTCCCCTCCTTTTCTATTTGTTAAAATAGAATTTCATTAATAGACCATTATAGTGAGCCAATTACATAAATACTAGCATAATATTGTAAAATGTACAATATTAATTCCAGCATTCTATATTACTATAGTTATTTAACTCTGTCTAAGATAAACACTCCCGATAACCACGTACAACGAGAGTGTTAATCATAGAATTTATATTATTCTAAAAGTCAATAGTACCTTTTGGAATTTTTCACAATAGGCTTAAAACAATTTCTCCAACCAACGCTTCATAAAAGGCTCTTAATCTAAACAACCATTTACAACCCCTCTTACACGGTGGTGATAATACTCTTCCATATTAGGGTACATTTGATGCATATATACAATAGAAGATCGTTCTTTCGGATCTATACTTACATAAGTTCCCAACATACCAGTCCATCCAAATTCGCCAATGGAACCATTAAAATGAGCTTGTGCTGTATCCATTAGTGTTCTTACTCCTAAGCCATATCCATACCCATCTAAGTACGAGTTTCTATAGTCCTTCAACTGTTCAGCACTTAAGTGATTAGCCCTCATAAGATCTATAGTCTTTCTTCCAATAATTCTTTCTCCATTAAAAACCCCTCCATTTGCCAGCATTTGCGAAAATTTGAGATAATCATTAACGGTAGAAAAAAGTCCTGCACCTCCAGCTTCATAAATTGCATCCGGTTCATGAAATTGATCTAGAGGACCAGAAATTTTTGACAGTGAACCATCACTATCTCTTTTGTAATGAGAAACCATCCTCTTCTCAATATCGTCAAAGTAACGATAACCTGTATTCTTCATACCCAAAGGTTCAAATATTTCATCTTGCAAAAATTTCCCCACAGTCTTTCCTGAAATAATCTGTATTAAACCGGCAATAATATCATGTCCATATCCATATAGCCATCGGGTACCTGGCTCAAATGCAACAGGAACTGACCCCATTGCTTTTACTTCGGTCAAAATATCATATTTACCGTGTTTTTTCTCTAATTCATTTCTTACTCGTATCATTTCCCTTGCTGTAGGTGAATCCATATCAGGGTATGGTATTCCAACAGACATATTAAACGCATGCTTGATTAGCATATCATTCTTAGCCTTTTTCACATTAATATTTCCGGTAGTATCTAATACAAATACCTGTGTATCCTTGTATTCTGGAATATATTCGTAAATCGGCTCATTTAAAAGAAATTCTCCTCTTTCAAACAAAATCATAGCTGCTGTGCATATCACTACTTTTGTCATTGAAAACAATCGGTATACAGTATCTTCTGTTATCTTTCTTTGTTCCTCCAAATCAGCAAAACCGAAATACCCCTGATATAAAACCTCCCCATCTTTTGCAACAGCACATCCGCATCCAGCCAAACCATTTTCAACATATTTCTTTAACAACTCAGATAAATTCTTAAACCTTGCCATTTTACACTTCTCCTTGCATCAGTTTTAACTACATTACTTAATTTTGATTATTCTAAAAAATATAAATAGCCGATTGTCCATTCAAAAAACCCTCTGCGACAAGTTTTTAACTAAAATATTATATATTTTTTCTGTGAGTAACAAAGCTTAAAGAGTTTATTACAAATATGCATGCCGATCGACATTTGAAAGATTAGTCTGCTTAATCTCAGTAGACTTTTCGTTTTAACTATGTAAAAACATAGAACAGCCATATAAATTTCTTCCTAATATCTCTACCGTCAAACTGATCCCCAAAAAACACTTTTAACTTTGTTTTATAGCGTTTTAACATATTTTCATGCTACCATAGTTTTATATTATTCGCAATAAACTTTTTTTAGTATCAATCTAGTAAAAAAATGCATAGCAAAAAATAAAACCTGCGTGTGAACATAAAAAAAAAGTATTTGAAAATACTAATATTGGAGGGATGTAAATGATTCAAAACAGATATTATAGAAAACATCCAAGAAGCCATGTTAAAGCTAATAGCGAGGATGAAGAAAAAGTATTAAACTTAAGTGGAATTGCAGCTGCAGGAATTTTAGCCTTCAGTTTTGTAAACGGTCTATTCTTAGGATATATGTGGAAAAAAAGTAGATGTTGATTAAGAGTACTATCGTATTAAAGCGATAGTACTTTTTTCATTTATTTCCCATAAAGATTTGAATGTGTAAAAACTATATTCATCATAGTTTCTTTAATCACCTAAATAGGTTTATTTCATAATATTCTCAAGCTCAAATATTAATTTGTTACAGAAAATTCAAAGTATTGCCTAGCGGTTTCAATATCCTTTTTTATTTGATCAACCAACTCTTCTTTGCTACTAAATTTTTTTTCAGCCCTAATTTTTTTAAGAAAAAAAACTTCAATATCCTTTCCATAGATATCTTCACTATAATCAAAAATATAAGTCTCGATAGATTTTTTCTGTCCATCAAAAGTAGGGTTATTTCCGATATTCGTTATACTATTATATATATTGTCCTTCAAATATGTACGTGTAATATATACGCCATCCGTTGGCATCAAAAGGTAATTCTCGGGATATATATTAGCAGTCGGAAAACCTATTGTGTTTCCAATCCTTTTGCCTTTTTCAACAATACCGGTGATTGAATAATGCCTACCTAACAGTTTAAAGGCACTGTCCATATCTCCTTTTTTGACATGGGTTCTAATAGATGTACTACTTACTATAGCATCGCCTACTTTTATTGGAGGAATGGTTATTACCTTGTATTTATACTTTTGTCCGAGCTCTTTTAAATAGGCAACATCCCCCTGCCCCTTATAACCAAACCTGTAATCATATCCTGTAACTGCTAATTTCATATCAAATTTATCCACAAGTATATCTTTTACAAAGGACTCAGGGCTCATTCTTGAAAAGGGCTCGTCAAACTCCTCAAAATACGCATAATCAAGCTGAGTAAGCTCAAGCAGCTTACTTTTCTTATTCATAGAAGTAATTAGAGGTGTGAACAGCTTTTTTCTAATAATATTCTCAGGATGCTTGTTAAAACTATATAAAACCGATTCTAGCTCCTTTTCCTTTGATTCACCAATTAATGTATTTATCAATTCCATGTGTGCAATATGCAAGCCGTCAAAATTACCTAATCCAATACCAGTGGGTTTTGTCAATTCAATTTTTTGATATTTGCCATATATTACTTTCATACCCTATTCCTTTATTGCATCTTATAGAAACTTCTGTTTATATAAAAAGCACAAATTATTTTTATTATTCGTTATTATAATCTTATCAGAACCGCTTTTTCATTTTTAGAAGCAGTCTTCCCTTTATTAATAAAACCTCACTTATGCCAATAAAGTGACCATTTACGTCATATGTCTTAAACATGATACCTTCCCTAAGGCTTTTCCTCTTTATTTCAGCATAAGCACCATTTATCAATTTCTTTGTTTCAGAACTGTTTAAATCTATCCTATCAAAATCATCGAAAACATCTTCAATTGTAGAGAGTTTAGAACTTATAGAGTTGTCCTTTGAAAATTCCAAGATTTCTTCAAGAGTAAGTGAATCTGACAGTTCAAAACGTCCAGACCTCGTCCTAACTAGAAACGACATATGACCTCCACAACCAAGCTTATCTCCAATATCAGAACATAAAGTTCTTATATAAGTGCCCTTAGAACATACCACATCAAATATAGCCTTATTACCCTTTATTTCTATAATATCTATTGAATATATAGTAACCTTTCTAGGTTTTCTCTCGATGGTAATGCCATCCCTTGCAAGTTCGTAGAGCTTCTTTCCTTCAATCTTAACAGCCGAGTACATAGGTGGTATCTGGTCGTAGCTTCCAACAAAACTCATTATTGCACTATATATCTGTTCTCGTGTAAACTCGACTTCACTGACCTTCAAAACAGTACCATAACTATCTTGTGTATCTGTGGAAATTCCAAGTGTCAGTTCTGCACGGTATATCTTATCCTTGTCTGTCAAATACTCAATAGTCTTTGTAGCCTTTCCGATACACACTGGCAAGACTCCAACTGCACCTGGATCTAGTGTCCCAGTGTGTCCTATCTTTTTTTCCTTTAATAGACCTCTCAAATATGCAACCACATCAAATGAAGTCATACCTGTTGGTTTTAGTATGTTAAGTATCCCATCCATCTTTACAAAACTTCCCTTATATCTTTTTTAATTATTTCTTTTATTTGTGCTACACTTCCCCTCATAGAACATCCAGCGGCTTTCTTATGACCTCCTCCAGAGTACCTATGTGCAATAACGGATACATCCACATAGTTTTGAGAGCGAAAATTGATTTTAAATTCATCCTCACTCCTCTGCCTTATCAAAGCAGCTACTTCAACGCCTTCTATATTCCTTGCGACATTCACCAAACCATCACAATCTTCCTCGGAGGCATTAGCTCTTTTTAGCATTTCATTAGTTACAGTGATAAAAGCCAACTTCCCACCCTCTGTAATTTCAATATTATCTATAGCCAAGCCCATAAGCCTAACCTTTTTATACGGTACTGTTTCAAAAACCAACTGCGAAATTCTCGATACATCTACGCCATTATTGATAAGATCGGCAGTAATTTGATGAGTTAATGATGTAGTATTGCTATATCGAAATCCTCCTGTATCTGTAGCTATTGCTACATAAAGACATGTTGCTATTCTTTCGTCAAGACTTATTCCCATCCTTTTAGTCAATTGGTATATTATTTCCCCAGTAGCCGCCGCACTAGTTTTCACAAGGTTTATAGAAGCAAATTCGGTATTTGTAGTGTGATGATCAATGTTTATAGTAAAACTATTACTTTCAAATATCTTAATCCGCTTTCCAAGTCTTGCAAGATCACCGGTATCAAGTGCTAGTACCAGATCAAATTCTTCAGCCTGATCTATAAAAGCTTCAACATATTCTTTTCCCGGCAAAAAATCATAGGTATATGGGATTTCTTCTTCTGTATATACTCTAGCATACTTTCCTTTCTTACTTAGAGCCAACGCTAAAGCAATACTTGAGCCTAATGCATCTCCATCAGCGAAAACATGAGGCAAAAGGGCAATACGCTCCGCACCTTCTATGGCTTGAATTATTTTCTTTTCTATCATATTCATACCTCTCAACTAAAAATGGTTTACAAAAATATTCTATTTGAGCAATTCATAGATTTTTGTTTAAAGCAAATCACGGAAGTTTTATCTTCCAGTAATAAAAAACTATTTTTCAATACCAAGCAAATGTTTTCAAAAAACGACAACATATTATAAAAACAGTGCATATTATTGTAAGGTTGAGGATACGTCCCCCAACCTTACAATATTAAATACAATGTAAAAAACTCAACATCACTAATCATCTTGCTTGACAGTATCGTTAATAAGCTTTGATATATAAGCCCCATGCTCAATTGAATTATCTAACTCAAACTGAACTTCTGGAGTATATCTGAGCTGAATCCTTTGCCCAACTTCACGCCTAATAAATCCAGCAGCACTTTTTAATCCGTCAAGCGCATTCTTTTTTTCCTCATCATTTCCCATTATGCTCACATAAACTTTCGCATAACGTAAGTCCTTTGTAACATTTACGCTAGTTACACTTATCATGCAAGAAAGCCTAGGATCTTTAAGCTCACTCTGTATTATTGTACTTATTTCTCTCTTCATTTCTTCAGAGATCCTTACTGTTCTATCCATAAAACCACTCCTATTATGTTACGTTAGGGCTATCTCTTAACTTCTTCCATTACAAAGGCTTCAACAACATCCGTTTCTTTAATGTCATTGAACTTCTCAATGGAAAAACCGCATTCAAATCCCTGTGCCACTTCCTTAACATCATCTTTAAATCGTTTTAATGAAGCAAGTTTGCCCTCATGGACAACAATTCCATCTCTAACCAACCTAATTTCTGAATTTCTTGCGACTTTCCCGTCAATAACATATCCACCACCGATAGTACCTATACCTGATACTTTAAATATCTGTCTTACTTCGATATGACCTGTTACGACTTCTTTGAAGGTCGGTTCAAGCATACCTTTCATAGCAGCCTGAATGTCTTCTATCGCATTATATATTATTCTATAAAGTCTTAAGTCAACGCCGGCATCTTTTGCTATTTCTGCAACATTTGTAGCAGGTCTTACATTAAACCCGATAATTATAGCATTTGAAACCTGAGCCAAAGTAACATCAGACTCGGTAACAGCTCCAACTCCGCCGTGAATTATCCTAACCCTTACTTCCTCATCACTGAGTTTCTCTAAGGATTGTTTGACAGCTTCAACAGAACCTTGAACATCCGCCTTAACAATTATATTGAGTTCTTTTACCTTACCCTCTTTAATCTGGTTAAACAAGTCGTCAAGTGATACTCTTGCTGAGGATTTCAAGCTTTGCTCCCTTTGTTTGAGTTTTCTCTTCTCAACCAACTGTTTAGCTATTTTTTCCTCGGTTATAGCATAGAATATTTCACCTGCTTCTGGAACTTCAGGTAGACCCAAAATTTCAACTGGAGTAGAAGGTCCTGCTTTTTTGATCTTATGTCCCTTATCATCAACCATAGCTCTTATTCTACCAACTATAGTTCCCGTTACAATTGAATCTCCAATATTTAAAGTACCTCTCTGGACAAGTATTGTAGCTGTAGGTCCTTTATCCTTGTCAAGCTTCGCATCAATTACAGTTCCTTTAGCCTGTCTGTTAGGATTAGCCTTAAGCTCAAGCATATCAGCTGCTAATAGAACCATCTCTAATAGAGAGTCAATATTCGTTCTCTTTTTAGCAGAAACTTCAACACAAATAGTGTCTCCACCCCATTCTTCGGAAACAAGACCATGCTCTGTAAGTTCCTGCTTAACTCTATCGGGATTTGCACCTGGTTTGTCTATCTTATTTATAGCTACAATTATTGTTACATTCGCAGCCTTTGCATGATTTATTGCTTCAATAGTCTGAGGCATTACACCATCATCAGCGGCTACAACTAAAATGGCAATGTCTGTAACCTGTGCTCCCCTTGCTCTCATAGCAGTGAAAGCTTCATGACCCGGTGTATCTAAGAATGTAATATTCCTGTTGTTAAGCTTGACCATATAAGCTCCTATGTGCTGTGTTATGCCACCTGCTTCATTTTCACTTACATGGGATGACTTTATAGCATCAAGCAGTGAGGTCTTACCATGGTCAACATGACCCATGACAACAACTACTGGTGGTCTTGGTACAAGTTGAGTTAAGTCTTCTTCCTCTTCGTCATCAAACAAAATATCTTCTTCATTTACGACTACTTCTTTTTCCGCCTTAACACCAAACTCATCAGCAATGATAGCAGCCGTGTCAAAATCAATTTCCTGATTTACTGTAGCTAGTATTCCTAAACTCATCATCTTCTTTATAACTTCTGCTGCTGCCTTTTTAAGTGATTCAGCGAGTTCCTTAACAGTTAATGTTTCAGGTATCTTTATTGAAGTTAGTACTGCTCTCGGTGGAATGTACTTCTCCTCCTTTTTAACTTCCTTTTTCGGTCTCTTTGCTTTCTTTACATCGTCTGCATAAAACTCTTGAAGAATAAAGTCATCGGATAATATCTTAGATACCTCTTTTTTACCAGTAAATACATTCTTTATAGGTTTGGTGTTTTTATTAGATTTTACATTAGTGCCCTTTGCTATGCTTGTCTTTGGTATCTCTTTTTTAAGTTCCCTCTTTGAATCTTTCGCCATATCCTTATTGGAAAACTCTCTTCTGATTTCACTTCTTTGTGAAGTTACTTCTTCTTTCTTAGCAGCAGGATCAACCTTTGGAATGTCTAAAGGCTTACTAGCTGCATAATTGGGCTTATTATGTGAGCTTCCTTGTCTATTCGGTGAAAAATCCTTGCCTTTATCATTATTAAAGTTCTTTCCACCTTGTCCCTGCCTGTTTTTATTGTTTGACCTATTGTTTTGATTATATGACGGCCTATCACCATATGCAGGTCGGTTATTTCCCGTTTTGGCATCTGTTGTATTGCGATTGTCAACATTCCTCTGCTGATTATCATACTTATGGTTATTGTTATACCTGCCGTTGTTTTTAGGCGTTTGAATATTATTATTTCTATTATCCCTATTATTTGACCTGTTATTCTGAACTGCATTTTCAGTCGGTTTCAGCTCAGGTTTGGTTTCAATTTTTGCTTCATCTTTATTCTGCAAGTTAACATCCTTCTTTTGAGCTTGTTCACTACTTTTTGCTTCAGAACCTTTTGTCTGTGAGTCTAATTTAGAACTAGATTTATCCTCTGTATTTACAACTGATACCTTTACTTCCTCAGTGCTAGAAGTTGATGTTTTATGTTGCTGACCTTTATCAGTAGCTTCTTTATTAAGTTCGATTGATACTTCTTTTTGAGTATCATTTTTTTTATGTGAATTTACTATTTTCGTAACCTCCTGCTTTTTTTCTACTTCTAGAGGTCTCAGTAATTCAGGTTTGGGATCCCTGACAAACCCAGGTCTCAACCCTGAATTTGAAGTTGAAACCTTAACATAATCATTTCTCTTCTTTTTTGAATAATCATGTTTTTCAACTTTCTTTGCCGGATTGTTACTTCTTCTATCCGATTTTGTACTCCTCACCTCGTCATCCGAGTCCACTATTATTTCAGTTGTTCTAATAATTCTTGGTGCATTTTTTGCTTCTTTTCTTGCTTCTTTAACTCTCTCATTGGCGTTAATCATTTGCATTTGTATTTGCTTCTTTTCATCACTTTCTTCTTTATGCTTTATAACACCAATATGATCATAAAGTGCTTCAAGTTCAGGTTCTTCCAGTAAACTCATATGATTTTTAACAACAATATTTATTTCAGCTAACTTTTCAATAAGCCTTTTACTGGTTGTATTCATTTCTTTAGCAAGTTCGTATACTCTAATTTTTGTCAATATTTTCACCCCCGCATCCATTATTGACACTTAAATCAATCATTTCTTTCAACCTTTTTGAAAAACTTTTATCCAATATCGCTACCACCGACCTTATGTTTTTACCGGTAAACTTCCCCAGCATATCTTTTTGTCCGAATATCCTTATATCTATATTTTTATAATCACAGGCATCTGTAAATTTCTTTTTTGTATTGTGAGAAGCATCCTCAGCAACAATAACCAAGCTCACTGATGAACCCTTTAGTGCTCTTTCACAGGTCTCATCACCTGATATAAGCTTTCTTGCCTTTGTTGCCAGCCCCAAGAAAGAATATATTTTATCCGTCATTCCCTTCCTCCAATTCCTTTTCGAGAACACAGTATACTTCTGAACTTATTGAGGTCTCAAATGCTTTCTCAAAACGTTTAGCTTTTTTAGCTTTTTGAAAACACTCATTAGTCCTACAAATATATGCCCCTCTACCAGCTTTCTTTCCAGTAAAATCCACGGATATCTCATTCTCCTTGTTTTTAACTACCCGAATAAGTTCCTTCTTAGGTTTCATCTCCTGACATCCAAGGCACATACGCATTGGAACCTTCTTTTGCTTCAATATCAATCACATCCCCAGTTGCAAGTTTAAATATTAATAAGGAACATCTACATCTTTCTTTAACAATATTTTTCTTTAACAATATTTTTCTTTAACAATATTTACACTATATATTTCTTACCTTTTGAGAATTAAGGTGATTATTAATTGAGAATTAAGGTGATTATTAATAAAACTTTGCAATCACTATTTTTATACTTCTACTCAAAATTGTCTTCATCGGGTTCATCTTCGGCAAATGCCGATTGGAAGCCTCCATCGAAGTTAAGAAGCTGCTGCTCAATAGTTGCTCTAAGCTGCGACTCGCTCTTAATATCAATTTTCCAGCCCGTCAATTTTGCTGCCAATCTTGCATTTTGACCTTCCTTACCTATCGCTAGTGACAACTGAAAATCTGGCACAGTAACTTTTGCACTTTTTTCCTCTTCATTAACATCAACACGAACGACTTTAGCAGGACTCAAGCTGCTTGAGATATATTCGCCAGGATTATTGCTCCATTTAATTATATCTATCTTTTCACCCCTAAGTTCATCAACAATAGCCTGAACTCTTGTACCTTTTTGCCCTACGCATGCTCCAACTGGATCCACATTGTCATCTTTAGAGTATACAGCAATTTTTGTCCTTGATCCCGGTTCTCTCGAAATACTTTTTATCTCAACAACACCCTCATGAATTTCTGGAACTTCCAATTCAAAAAGTCTTTTTACTAATCCCGGATGTGTCCTTGAAACCATAATCTGCGGACCTTTTGTAGTCCTTTTTACCTCAATTACATATACTTTTATCCTGTCGTTAAAATTATATTCTTCTCCAGATATTTGTTCTGTAGATGCCAACATAGCCTCAGTCTTTCCTAGATCTATTATTACATTCTTTTTCTCGGTTCTTTGGACAATACCTGTAACTATTTCAGCCTCCTTATTAGAGAATTCATCGAATATAATTCCCCTTTCAGCCTCTCTAAGTCTCTGTACAACGACCTGCTTTGCCGTCTGTGCAGCTATTCTTCCAAATTTCTTAGGTGTAACCTCCACCTCAGCCATATCCTCTTCATCTAGATCAGCATTTATCTTTCTAGCATTTTCAATAGATATGTCCATAAAATCATTTTGCGGATTACTTGTAACTCGTTTTAAAGCATATACCTTAAAATCACCTGTTTGACGATCTATAGATACACGGACGTTTTGCGAAGAACCAAAATTTCTCTTGTATGCAGAAATAAGAGCAGCCTCAATCGCCTCAATTATAATATCCTTTTCTATTCCCTTTTCCTTCTCTAATTGTTCTAACGCATGAATCAAATCTGAACTCATTATTTAATAAACCTCCTATTCTGTTTTCGGTATTAATACCTTATTACGCCCTATTTCTACTAGAACTTAATAACTCTTCTGACCACCGCCACCTGGTCTTTTTCAAACTCAACCTTTTCGTCATCTATTTTAATTGTAATTTTATTGTCTATGAGTCCAATTAACTCTCCCTCAAAAATCTTCCTACCATCTATAGGTTTATAAACCTTAACCTCCACAAGCTCCCCCTTAAACTTCTCGAAATCCGAATCCTTTTTAAGAGGTCTATCTAACCCCGGCGAGGAAACTTCTAAAAAATAGCTTTGATCAATAGGATCTTTTTCATCTAGTATATCACTTATTTCCTCACTTACAATCTTACAATCATCTATTGTTATGCCACCTGGTTTATCAATATAAATTCGGAGATACCAATTAGTCCCCTCCCTAATGAATTCAACATCAACAAGTTCAAATAAGTGCTTATTTGCTATAGGCTCTGCAAATTCTGCAACAATCTTTTCAATCTTCTTTTTGACCATAACATCCTCCATTATCAAGCTAAAGGAACTATTCAGATAACAATTAACATAAGTAATTTTATATCATTAGTTCATCTTACACATCCATAATACGAAAGAGTGGGTACAACCCACTCTTTACCAACTAAGCTCCTATACGCATTAATCCAAAAGTAATTATAACATTATTATTTGTAATTATCAATATTTTATTAACTTTTATTAAAAAATAATTATTATAACATCATTACCTAACTTTGAATAATGTATCTAAAGCCCTATTTACACTGCTAAACATGCGGTTTCATTCTTTATAATTTATTTATCTCTTCTAAAAATTCTTCTACAGCTTTCTGTTGAGGAATTTTTCTTATAATCTCACCTTTTTTAAAGAGCAGCACTTCGCCCTTACCTCCTGCAATCCCAATATCAGCTTCTCTTGCTTCCCCGGGCCCATTAACTGCACACCCCATAACTGCAACCTTTATATCCTTATCAATATTTGAAAGCTTCTCTTCTATTTTTTCTGCAATGCCAATTAAGTCTATCTGACACCTGCCACAGGTCGGACAAGACACAAACTCTATACCGCCCTTCCTAATATCTAATGCCTTTAAAATCTCATTGCCTGCTCTTATCTCTTCAACAGGATCTCCTGTCAAGGATACTCTTATAGTATCGCCAATGCCTTCAGCTAGAAGGCTTCCTATGCCTACAGCAGACTTAACAGTTCCCTTATAGACAGTTCCTGCCTCAGTTACACCAATGTGAAGAGGGTATTCGGTTTTTTCTGCCATCTTGCGATACGCTGCAATTGTCATAGATACACTTGATGCCTTCAAAGAAAACACGATATCATAAAAACCTAATTCTTCAAGTATTCGCGAATGTCCTAATGCACTTTCCACCATAGCTTCCGGTGTTACCCCGCCAAATTTAGCCATCACTTCTTTCTCAAGAGACCCGGAATTTACGCCTATCCTTATAGGAATTTTTCGCTCCTTAGCCACCTCTACCACTGCTCTAACTCTATCCCGATCTCCAATGTTTCCTGGATTGAGCCTTATTTTATCTGCTCCGTTTTTCATACTCTCTATGGCAAGACGGTAATCAAAGTGAATGTCAGCTACTAAGGGAATGCTTATGGATTTCTTTATGTATTTAATTGCCTCTGCAGCCTGAATATCTGGCACAGCAACTCTTACTATGTTACAACCTGCCTCTTCTAACCTTTTTATCTGAGCTATAGTTGCTACAGTATCTCTTGTATCGCAATTAGTCATTGATTGAACAGAAATTGGAGAATCCCCCCCAATAAATGTATCTCCAATATATATTTTTTTTGTCGTTTTTCTTTCAATATAGTTTTTACTCATATCAAATACCTTCCAGACTTTTATCCATATGTTTTGCAATAAATATATTATTTTCTTTAAAACTGAAATCCAAAAATACTCGCAACATCTTTAAATGTTATTACTATTGATAGTCCAATCAATATAAAGAAACCTATAGTGGTGATAATCGCTTCTTTTTCAATTGGTATTGGCTTTCTCCTCACCGCTTCTACAGCAAGCAGAACAAGCTTGCTTCCATCAAGAGCGGGAAAAGGTATTAAATTTGTAGCTCCAACAGCAACACTTATATATGCTGTTAAACTAAGTATTGTCAATATGGCATCCATTGTACTTACAGTAGTCTTAACCGCATCATTCATAGTACTTACTATACCAACGGGACCAACCATCTCTGTAAAGGAAGCCTTTCCGGTTATCAGCCATGACAGAGTATATCCAACAATTCTAACATTACTATAAGCAAATACGACCCCTTGCTTTAGTGACGTAAAAACATCTCCTTTTGAATATCCAAAAGCAAATCCCACATCATATTGTTCCATATCTGCTTTTTCTACAGGAGTTGCATTTAAATCAATTTTTTTCCCATCCCTTTCAACAGTTACATCAATGGGTCTATTCCCATTTGCCTGCAAAACACTCCTTATATCTTCAATATTGCTAACCATTGTATTATTTAGTGCTACTACTCTATCACCCTTTTTTATACCTGCTTTTTCAGCAGCCCCTCCTTTTGTAATAGCTTCCACTACATTCACATTTTCAGTGCTTAACACAAACTCAAGCATATATCTCTTAGTAGCAGAAATTTTAAGAGGCTCAAAATCCAGTTCAATAATTTTGTTATCTCTTTTGACCTTGATATTTGTAGGCTTTCCTTTGGAAATATACAAAAACTGATCAAAATCCATTGGTTGATATAGTCTTTTATTGTCATACTCAATTATTTCGTCACCAACTTGTAAGCCAGCTTCAAAAGCCGCTGAATCTTCTGCTATCTTACTTATATTCATAGTCCTATAACCGTTAATGGAAAAAAAGACAGTAATTATAATTATTGCAGAAATAATATTTGCGAGTGGACCTGCTGCAATAACTGCTGCCCTAACCCATACAGGCTTCTTACTAAAGGCATTCTCACTATCCGATTCTTCGTCTTCACCTTCCATTTTTACATAAGCTAAAATCGGAAAAAGCCTTAACGAGTATGTTGTTTCACCTTTTGTAAAACTAAGCAGTTTGGGTCCTATAAACAGCGAAAATTCGTCTACCTTTATCTTTGAAAGCTTTGCCACAGTAAAATGTCCTAGTTCATGAATAATAAGAATAAAGTTAAACGCTAAAATTATCATTAATATATTCATCACAAACCTCCTAATTTGCTCAACTCTAAGCAAAATTAATCATAAAAACATCAGTAATCTTTAAAAACAGAGGATTCCCATAACTAAAGAATAGGATTTATAGAGTTTTGTTTATAAATCGTATAGTTTCTTTGGAATGGTCTTATCGCCTTACTTAAATTTTACTATTGTAACTATAAAAATTATACTACAAATTTCTAAATATGCATGTCACAAATTAATTTTCTTGCCCACAAATCTACATCTAGTATGTCTTGAATGTTTGGTTTTTTGATTATATCATGCTTGACCATAACGCTTTCAATTACACTAGGTATATCAAGAAACTTTATTTTTTCTTTTAAAAACAAAGCAACTGCCTCTTCATTGGCTGCGTTCATTGCCGCTGGCATTGTAGATCCTATTCTCAATGCTTCAAAAGCTAAATCTAAACATGGAAAGTTCGTCATATCAGGCTCTTCAAAGGTCAGATTACTACATTTTAAAAGATCTAGCTTCGAAAAGTCATTGAACTTTCTATCGGGGTATGTTAGAGCAAATTGTATTGGAAGTCTCATATCTGGTGATCCAAGCTGTGCAATAACAGAACCATCAACATATTCAACCATGGAATGTATTATACTTTGAGGATGCACAATGACTTTTATTCTATTAGTATCTATGCCAAAAAGCCATTTAGCTTCAATCACCTCTAAACCTTTATTCATAAGAGTGGCCGAATCTATAGTTATCTTACTACCCATACTCCAATTTGGATGTTTTAAAGCCTGTGCTAAAGTAACCTTTTCAAGTTCCTCTCTATTTTTCCCCCTAAACGGTCCTCCTGATGCAGTCAATACTATTTTTGATACATCTTCTATATTATTACCCATTAAACTTTGAAATATAGCAGAATGTTCACTGTCTACAGGGAGAATTTTTACCCCTGACTTTTGAGCTTCTCTCATAACAATTTCCCCTGCTGTTACTAGAGTCTCCTTATTTGCAAGAGCTATATTCTTTTTATGCTTAATAGCCTCCATAGTAGGTATCAAGCCTGCAATCCCTACAATAGAAGTTACCACCGTATCAACTGACTCAATAGACGCTACACTTTTAAACCCTTCTATTCCAGCAATAACTTCAACATCAAAGCCTTTCAATCTTTGTGCTAATTCCATTGCCAATTTTTCATCTCCAACGGCAATGACCTCCGGCAAAAATTCTTTTGCCTGTTTTTCCAATTTATCTATACTTGAATTGGCAGCAATTCCTGCAACTCTTATACCAAGGTTTCTTGCGACATCAAGTGTTTGAACACCTATTGAACCTGTTGATCCTAAAATCGAAATTGTTTTTATCATTTGATTCTCTCCTTAACCATCAACCCTTAATACGTTTTTAAACTAGGAATGGTCATCTCATTAACTTATAATAGTAAGCCCGATATATAAAAATATACTACCGGTGCTGTAAACAATATACTATCAAACCTATCTAAAACTCCTCCGTGCCCAGGCATAATATTTCCATAATCTTTGATCTTAACATGCCTCTTAATTGCCGAAGCAGCCCAATCTCCAATCTGAGATATTATACCGCACATCAACCCCAAAAATATGAAGTGGTGCATTGACATTATGCTGTCTAGATTAATATGCTTCAAATATAGTGCATAACATGCCATAGTAAAAGCACAACCTATGACCCCACCAATAGAACCCTCTACTGTCTTTTTAGGACTTATTTCTGGCAAGTGTTTGTGCCTTCCTAGTAAATATCCCGTGAAATATGCAAAAGTATCGGTTGCAAATGCCCCTATAAAAATAAGCCAAACATAGTAAAAACCATTATTCATATTTCTGCTCAATATTATGAATGAAAACAAAAAAACAATATATAATATACCGAAAACAGTTATGGATATGTCGAATATATTGTATTTATTATTATAGAATATTGTGTAACAAAACAAAACCAGCATTACTGCAAAAACAGCAAGAAATCCCGACCTATAAGAAAACAAAAATCCAACCTCGATTCCAAAACTTTTCAAGGTATCTCTTGAGCAAATCAAAAACATGTATAACGAAGCTATATGTCCAACAAATCTCACAGGTTTATATCCTGCATTTGATACCGCAGAATAAAACTCATTTAATCCTAAAATGGACAGTAAAAAAACAAAAAGACCAAGAACAAATTTACCAGACCATACAACTAAAAATAGTAATATAGCTCCCGCTATACCGGTTGCAACTCTAATTTTCAATTTATACTCCTCCAAACCTACGGTTTCTAATCTGATAATCTTTTATTGCATCTATAATGTGCTCTTTTTTAAAATCTGGCCATAAGGTCTCAGTATACCAAAACTCCGTATAAGCTAACTGCCATATAAGAAAATTACTTATTCTCTTTTCTCCCCCTGGACGTATCAAAAGATCTGGGTCTGGTATATCCTTAGTATATAACCTTTTCGAAATCATGCTTTCGTCGATACTATCATGCTTTATTTTACCTTCTGCGACTTCCCTTGCCAACTCCTTTACGGCATGAACAATTTCGTCTTTCCCACCATAATTTATAGCTATGTTTAGTGTTAACCCCGTATTGTTTTCCGTCAGCTTTGTAACTCGTTCTATCTGTTCTTGAATTTCCTTACTTAATGCACTTTTGTCACCAATAGTTTTTATTCTAACACTTCTACCACCAATATGGCTCTCAGCATTTTTTAAATAGTTCAGCAGAAGATCCATTAAAGTGTCTACCTCACTTTTAGGTCTTCTCCAGTTCTCGGTAGAAAAAGCATACACTGTCAAGTATTTTATTCCTATTTCACCACAAAAATGGGCAATGCTATCTAGATTATTTGAACCTTCCCTATGCCCTACAGATCTAGGTAGTCCTCTTTTCTTTGCCCATCGCCCATTTCCATCCATTATTATAGCTATGTGAACCGGTAAATTGTTATAATCAATTTCATATCTTTCTTTTTCTATTTTATTTTTCTTAAAAAGCTTGCTTAAGAAATACATTCTAACCTCCAGGTACTCTTAGGTCAAATCATAAAATTCCCTATAGAAATTAATTTTAATACTACATCATTTTATATAAAAGTTCAAAATACGCCCACAAAGAACATTATTTTGCAATATAAGAATCTCAATTATAAAGGTATTTATCAATTCCTTATTATATTATTATAATATATAAATTTTCGCAACATATACGAATAAAAACTACGGGACATCGAGTCCCTTCGTTTTTGCTTCTTTCACTTCCTTTGAAAGACGCGTAATTAAAACCCCTCTTTGCTAGAGGGGCTTACAAATAATCATTTCAAACTCCTTAACTCTATCTTTCCTTATAGCTACAACTCTATAATCGTCATCATAATCATCGCATTTTAGTCTTGGTGAAGATGTAACAGTTATATAATAATTTTTAATACCACAACTTGATAAAGCACTCTTAGCGTCTCCTAATTTAAACCCTATTATATCCGTTACCTTCATCTTAAACCTCAAGAATTTCAGCTTCTTTTTGCTCAACAACTTTATCAATTTCAGCAACATATTTGTCGGTCATATTTTGAATGTCTTTTTCTGCCATTTTGAGATCATCTTCTGTCAATTCTCCATCCTTCTTAAGAGCCTTCATTTGCTCAATCCCGTCTCTTCTTATTGCTCTTATTGCAACTTTTGAATCTTCACCATATTTCTTAACAAGCTTTGTAAGCTCTTTTCTTCTTTCTTCTGTGAGCATTGGAAATATTAATCTAATAACTGTTCCATCACTGTTCGGATTTATTCCTATATCGGACTTTTGTATCTCTTTTTCTATATCCTTTATCATTTTTGATTCCCATGGCTGTATCATGATTACCCTTGCCTCTGGCACAGATATACTTGCGATCTGGTTAATGGGTGTAGGCGTACCGTAATAATCCACTGTCAACTTATCCAAAATAGCAGGATTCGCTCTTCCAGCCCTTATACCTGTCAATTCATCCTTCAAAACTTTAATGGTTTTTTTCATTTTGTCCTCAATAACTTTATACTCTTCCCTTGACATAATATTCCTCCTTTATTAATGTAATTTATATTAAGACATTAAAAAACAAGTTATACAATATTACCTAATTGATGTCCCTATATTTTCTCCCTTAACGACCCTAATAATATTATCAGGATTATCTAAACCGAAAACAATAATCGGTATGCTATTATCCTTACAAAGAGATGCAGCGGTCGAATCCATAACACCAAGTTCTTTATTTAGTACATCTAAATAGGAAAGCTTATCAAATTTAACTGCCTTAGGATTTGTATTAGGATCACTATCATATACCCCATCAACTTTTTTTGCAAGTAAAATTACTTCAGCATCTATTTCAGCAGCTCTCAGTGCAGCTGTTGTATCCGTTGTAAAATATGGGTTTCCGGTTCCGCATGCAAATATTACAATCCTTCCTTTTTCTAAGTGTCTGACTGCCTTTCTTCTTATATAAGGCTCAGCAATTTGTCTCATTTCTATAGCAGTCTGTACCCGTGTAGGAATACCCCTGAATTCTAAAGAATCTTGAAGCCCTAAAGCATTTATAACCGTAGCAAGCATGCCCATGTGATCAGCTGTAGTACGATCCATACCTTTACCGCTTCTTCCTCTCCAGAAATTTCCTCCCCCTACAACTATAGCTATCTCAACGCCTAAATCATGTAGTTCCTTAAGCTTATCCGATATACTATTAATGGTTTCGGTATTGAGTCCCTGCTTTTGTTCCCCCGCAAGCGCCTCTCCACTTATTTTTATCAAAATTCTTTTATACTTTATTT
The DNA here is from genome assembly GCA_012519925.1 of Clostridiaceae bacterium. Classification (GTDB taxonomy): domain Bacteria; phylum Bacillota; class Clostridia; order Acetivibrionales; family Acetivibrionaceae; genus Acetivibrio. Next base: position 20,668 of record JAAYPF010000009.1, on the reverse strand, counting down.
CCGACATTACAACTTCTCCTTTCGATTAAGGTGCTTCCAAGAAACTTCTATCATTTTTTCTAATCTCTCAAAAAAGGAACATATAATACAAATTATATGTTCCTTTTTATTTTTTACTAATTACTGTCCGATTTGTTTCATTACCTCATCAGCAAAGTTCTCTTCCTTCTTCTGAATACCTTCACCTTTTTCAAATCGAACAAATCGCCTAACACTTATATTTTCACCAATTACTGCAACCTTCTCAGTAAGTAATTGTTGTACTGTTTTATCAGGATCTTTTATAAAGGGTTGTTCAAGTAAGCATATTTCTTTATAAAACTTATCAATTCTACCTTCAACCATCTTATCAACTATTTTTTCAGGTTTTCCTTCATTTAGTGCTTGTGCTTTTAATATTTCTTTTTCCTTTTCAACTATATCAGCAGGTACTTCTTCTCTTCTAACATAATCAGGTTTTGTTGCAGCAATTTGCATAGCTAAATCTTTAACAAAAGCCTTAAAATCTTCGTTCTTTGCAGCAAAGTCAGTTTCAGTGTTAACTTCTATCAAAACACCTATTCTGCCATCACCATGAATATATGAATCAACAACACCTTCTGAAGCAATTCTTCCTGCTTTCTTAACGGCCTTTGCAATACCCTTTTCTCTAAGTATTTCAGTCGCCTTAGTTATATCTCCATTAGCCTCTGTAAGAGCCTTTTTGCAATCCATCATACCAGCCCCAGTGCTATCACGAAGCTCTTTTACCATACTTGCAGTAATCATATGTATTCCTCCAAACCATATTTATTTATTATTAATATTAGTCTTTTTATCTATTTCTATAACAAATCAGGTGATTCCCAAAAATTAACTGACCAATCGCCCTTTTTATAAATCTAATCTATATCATTTTCTTAGCAACAACTAAGATTTAATTCTCAGCAAATTAATAAGATGCGTCAACAATTTAGTCCTATTAGAAATTACCTTGTTTAAAATAATACTTATTAATTAGCATTATCTTATTAAAAAACCCACCTCCATATCTATCAAGACTGAAGGCAGGGTTTTATAATTACGCCTCTACAGAAGCTTCCTCTGCTACTTCAACTTCCTGAGCTTCTGATTCTTGAGATACAGAAAGTTGCTCTCCTTGTCTTCCTTCTATTATTGCATCAGCAACCTTAGCTGCTATTAACTTAACTGCTCTGATAGCATCGTCATTACCAGGTATTACATAATCCACTTCGTCAGGATCACAGTTAGTATCAACAATAGCTACAACAGGAATACCTAAATTTCTAGCTTCCAATATCGCATTTCTTTCTTTTCTAGGATCTACGATAAATAATGCTCCTGGAAGACCCTTCATATTTTTTATACCACCAAGGTATTTTTCGAGTTTTTCCATTTCGCCTCTTAGCTTTATTACTTCCTTTTTAGGTAAAACATCAAATATACCTTCTGTTTCCATTCTTTCTAACTCTTTAAGTCTGTTAATTCTTGTTTTGATGGTTTTAAAATTAGTTAGCATACCACCTAACCATCTTGCGTTTACGAAATACTGGTCGCATCTTTCAGCTTCTTCCTTAATTGAATCCTGAGCTTGTTTTTTTGTTCCAACAAACAATACTCCTTGACCGCTCATAGCTACTTCTCTGATGAAATAGTAAGCTTCTTCAACCTTTTTCACAGTTTTTTGTAGATCTATTATATAGATACCGTTTCTTTCTGTGAAAATGTACTCCGCCATTTTAGGATTCCATCTTCTTGTTTGGTGTCCAAAGTGAACACCTGCTTCTAATAATTGCTTCATTGAAATTACTGACATTACTAATACACCTCCGAATGTTTTATACCTCCTCAGCAATCATCCTTGTGAAAAACCGTCTCCGGCAACCTTTCACAAATCATACTGAGTGCGTATTTTCGTTAAGTAGTATAACACATACTATTATTTTTATCAATAAGTTTTTGCAATTTTATTCAATTACCAAAACAGTAGTTTTTATAAACATATAATTGACAATATGTTAATTAATAAATTAGAATAGTAAGTTAGAATAGTTATGCTTATTCTAATAATTTATGAATATGAAGGAGATTTTTGTGAGTAATTCAAGAACGAATATTAGAAATGTTGCAATTATTGCCCATGTTGATCACGGGAAAACAACTCTAGTTGATGGCCTACTTAGACAAAGCGGTATCTTTAGGGAAAATGAGCAAGTATCAGAAAGGGTTATGGACTCTGGTGATTTAGAAAGAGAAAGAGGAATAACCATTCTTTCAAAAAACACTGCTGTAATTTATAAAGATATAAAAATTAATATTGTTGATACACCTGGGCATGCAGACTTCGGCGGTGAAGTTGAACGTGTATTGAAAATGGTTGATGGAGTTTTACTGTTAGTAGATTCATTTGAAGGAACAATGCCTCAAACAAGATTCGTACTAAAAAAAGCTCTGCAGTTAAACTTACAACCTATTGTGGTAATAAACAAAATTGATAGACCTGAAGCAAGACCTAACGAAGTATTAGACGAGGTATTGGATTTATTCATCGAACTTGGAGCCGATGACCATCAGTTGGATTTCCCCGTTGTATATGCTTCCTCTCGAGAAGGTTTCGCACTCTTAGATCTAAATGATGAACGCAATAACCTTATCCCTCTTTTTGATACAATAATAGATAACGTTCCTGCTCCTTTAGGTTCCGTTGATGAACCTTTGCAGTTTCTTGTCTCTAGTATCGACTATGATGAATATGTCGGAAGGATTGCAGTAGGAAGAGTAGAAAGAGGAGAAATTCATAACGGGCAGCAAGCTGTACTTTGTAGAAAGGACGGAAGCCTTCAAAATATAAAAATAAGTAAGCTATATAACTTTAAAGGCTTAAAAAGAACCGAAGTCCCCACTTGCTTTGCAGGTGATATTATTGCAATAGCAGGTATAAGTAATATAACCATAGGTGAAACTGTATGTGATCCATCTTCACCAGAACCTTTACCTTTTATTGATATTGACGAGCCTACTCTGTCAATGACCTTCAGTGTAAACAACAGTCCCTTTGCTGGTCGTGAAGGTACTTATGTTACTTCAAGGCACTTAAGGGACAGATTGTTTAGGGAGCTTGAGACAAATGTAAGCTTAAGAGTTGAGGAAACAGATTCTGCAGATTCATTTGAAGTGTCTGGTAGGGGCGAACTCCATCTTTCCATATTAATCGAAACAATGAGAAGGCAGGGATATGAATTTCAAGTTTCAAAACCTAGGGTTATTTATAAGGATGTTGATGGAGAAGTGCACGAGCCTATCGAATATCTAATTATAGATGTGCCTGAGGATTTTATGGGTGTAGTTATGGAAAAACTCGGCACCAGAAAGGCCGAAATGGCAAATATGCAATCCTCGCAGCAAGGTTACATGCGTCTTGAATTTAAAATTCCTGCAAGAGGCCTAATAGGTTATCGATCGGAATTTTTGACGGATACAAAGGGAAATGGTATAATGAACCATGTATTTCATAGTTTTGAACCTTTTAAAGGTGAAATATTAGGAAGAACTAGAGGTTCAATGGTTGCTTGGGAGGACGGCGAGGCTGTTACTTATGGGTTATATAATGCACAAGAAAGAGGTTCTCTCTTTATTACGCCCGGGACCAATGTGTATGAGGGTATGATAGTTGGAGAAAACGCTAGGTCGGAAGATATTGTTGTTAATGTATGTAAAAAGAAACATGTTACAAACATGAGAGCATCGGGATCTGATGAAGCTTTAAGACTTACTCCTCCAATTATTATGAGCTTAGAACAAGCCTTAGAGTTTATAGCAGATGACGAACTAGTAGAGATTACTCCAAAAAATATCCGATTGCGAAAAAGAATTCTCAATTCGGAGCAAAGAGCAAAAATCCGTAACAAAGGGTAAAACCCTGAAATTGTATGACCTACACAAAATGCAGAAGGCATATTTTTAGTTCTTTTAAAAATTATTAATCGGAAGTAGTATATTCCTTAATTGAAGTGGTGATTTTAATGGCGTCAAAAAAGAGCAGTACAAAAAAACGAAAAGCAAGACAAAAAAGGTCTAAACTTAAGTACTTTTTAGTATATTTATTGGTATTTACCACTCTCTTTACTGTGACCTTTATTGCGTCCTACAGTTATGTCTTAAAAAAAGAGAGTTTAGCCGATGAAGAGCTTGAGGTCAGTATTGCCCCCACAACTGGTGTTGAAATTACAATTCCACGTGGCTCAAGTACTTCTGATATCGCTAATATATTAAGAGAAAACGGCATTATTGAATGGCCATCAATATTTAAGTTGCAATCTAAAATAAACGGATATGATGGCACATTTATGTCAGGAAAACATATTGTTAGTAAAGAACTAAGCTATGATCAGTTAATGAGAGTACTTTCTAGCAATCCTGTCAGCATCAATGTTACAATACGTGAAGACTATTATTTAGATCAGCTGTTAAACACACTTAGTGATAATAAACTAATTGAAAAAGAAGCTTTCATAAAATCAATGAATACAGAAAAATTTGACTACAAATTTGTTGAACAAATTCCTGACAGAGAAAACAAGTTAGAAGGCTATTTATTCCCTGACACTTACTTTTTTGATCCCCTCTCAACTGATCGGGAAATAATAACTAAGTTTTTAGACAACTTCGATACAAAGTTTAAATTGGATTATTATGCTAGAGCTAAAGAACTAAATATGACTGTTGACCAAATAATAACTTTAGCATCAATAATTGAGAAAGAAGCTACTCTACCTGAAGAGAAACCCATCATTTCCAGTGTTTTCCACAACAGACTTAAGAGTAAAGACCCTTCACTAAAAAAATTACAGACCGATGCAACAATTCAGTATATTATCTATAATAAAGAGGGAAAGATAAAAGAGTATCTTACTGAAAACGACACAAAAATTGATCATCCATACAATACCTATGTATATGAAGGACTACCTCCTGGACCGATATGTAATCCAGGACTTGCATCAATTGAAGCTGCATTGTATCCTGAAGAAGGAACTGGTTATTATTATTTTGTTGCAAGGGGTGATGGCAGCCATCAGTTCTCTAAAACTTTGAGCGAACATGAAGCCGCCAAGAAAAAGTACATTGATGACAAAGAGGAAGAAGAAATTGAAGTTGAAGAATAGATTAAATTGTGAGGTTCAAAACCTCACAATTTTTATGAGGACGGATAGATTATGATTTGCTACGAATACATAAACGAATACATTCGCAATACAATAAAAAAAAGCGAAGGAATACTCAAAGAGCTTGAAGAATTTGCAAAGGAAAATCATGTTCCTATAGTACACCCCGAAGTAGCAAAGCTACTTCAAGTGCTAGGAATACTAAAAAAGCCCAAACGCATCCTTGAACTTGGAACTGCCATAGGCTATTCCTCTATTTTGCTTTCACAAATTTTAGACACTGACGGCAAAATAGATACTATAGAAAGATATGAATTGATGGTTGAACGTGCTAAAGATAATATAAAAAAGGCCAAGCTTGAGGATGTTATAAATATTATTACTGGAGATGCCTTAGAAGTTTTAAAATGCTTGAATAAACAGTATGATATTGTTTTCCTCGATGCTGCAAAAGGACAGTATCCAGAGTTTCTACCAGAGTGTTTGCGGCTTCTCTCCCCTACTGGCTTACTCATTTCCGACAACATTCTATACAAGGGAATGATTGCAAGTGATGACCTAGTGGTAAGAAGAAAAAAAACAATAGTAAAACGTTTAAGATTCTATCTTGATACATTATGTAACTCCGAAGACCTAGAAACGAGTATAATACCAATTGGTGATGGAGTTGCTTTAAGCTATAAAAAATAGTTAGGAGAAAATTCTATGGAAAAAGTTGAATTACTAGCACCAGCCGGTAATCTAGAAAAATTAAAAATGGCAATAATATATGGTGCCGATGCAGTATATCTCGGAGGAGAAGAATTCGGACTTAGAGCAAATGCCGATAACTTCACAAGGGAACAGCTTATTGAAGCACTTGATTTTGCTCACAGTAGGGGTAAAAAGGTATATGTTACTATGAACATTATTCCCCACAATGATGATTTCTCTGGAATTCCAAATTATGTTCGTACCATAACAGAGCTTGGTGTTGACGCTATTATTTTATCCGATCCTGGAGTATTTGCTTTAGTCAAGCAGATTTCCCCTAACATGGAAATACACTTAAGTACGCAGGCAAACAACACCAACTACATGAGTGCAAAATTCTGGTATGATCAAGGTGTAAAAAGAATTGTCTTAGCTAGAGAGCTTTCTATAAATGAAATAAGCGAAATTCGTAAAAAAACTTCCTCAGACCTTGAGTTGGAAATTTTTATTCATGGTGCAATGTGCATTTCCTATTCCGGGAGATGCTTACTGAGCAATTATATGACTGGCAGGGATTCCAATCGCGGTCTTTGTGCCCATCCCTGTCGCTGGCAGTATCATCTTGTAGAGGAAAAAAGACCGGGAGAATATTTCCCTGTGTATGAAAACGAAAGAGGTACTTTTATTTTTAATTCCCGTGATCTTTGTATGATTGAATACTTACCTAGTATAATAAATGCAGGAGTGACAAGTCTTAAAATTGAAGGTCGAATGAAAAGTGCTTACTATGTTGCAACTGTTGTAAAGGCATATCGGCAAGCACTGGACTCCTATTATGAAATGGGTCCAAATTACAGGTTTGATACTAAATGGCTTGAGGAAGTATCTAAAGCAAGCCATCGTGAATTTACATCAGGCTTTTATTTTGAAAAGCCCTCCTCTGAAACTCAAATATATCATACCAGCTCTTATATAAGAGATTATGATTTTATAGGGGTTGTATTGGAATATAACCCTAGCACTAGCATTGCAAAAATAGAACAAAGAAACCGAATGTTTGTAGGTGAAGAAATTGAGGTAGTGAATCCCGAAGGAGATTTTTTCGTACAAACCATAGACTCTATGAAAAATATTGATGGTGAAGAAATTGATAGTGCACCTCATCCCCAGATGATAGTCTATATGCCTATGAAACAAGCAGTTGTCCCCTATACAATACTAAGAAGAAAATAATTTAGCGATTTATTTAACTTCATTAGCTTTTACAAAATCTTTTTCGCTACACAAATAGTACTTATCAAAAATCCTTCAATCAGTGTAATGGGATTGCTTGAATAAAGTAACCTATTTCACTGATTTAAATTATTAATAATTAGTGACCAACTAAGGACGTTAACATAGTATTTTAAAGTCTTCCCCTTATTCTTATATAATTCCTCTTAGGAAATCGTATAGAAACCAGTTTTATTGGAATAATTTTATATATGCAACACTTAACAATAAATAGGTTTTGTACGGTATCCATCTTAATAAAATTATGATTAAATTACTTTCTATGATTTACCATAATTTCTTGTACTCTAATAACGCAATTTAGGAGGAAGTACTTATGCATATTAAAAGAACATGCTTTCTGCTTGTTTTTTTTACAATATCAATCTCTATACTTGGTTTAAGACTCTTTTATTTACAAATATATGCCGGTAAAAAATTATCATTATCGGCTAACGCTCAAAGAGTATCCGAAAAAAGTATTGATGTTCCGCGGGGAAACATACTTGATAGAAATATGATACCTTTGACCAATAGAACTAAAGAAATTTTTTGCGTTATAAAGCCTCTTTATTTATGGGAAAAAACTAGCGAAATCGCAAGCATATCAAAAATACTTAACCTTGAAGCTAATAAACTAAAACGAGAAATTGAATTTAAAAAAGATCCAATTATCGTTCCTTGTTCGCAATTTCAAAAAGATTCTTTAGATAAAATAAAAACTCAAGGAATTTCCTTTATCTATTCTCTCAAAAGATATGACGACCAATCTGTTGCTAAACATGTAACAGGTTATATAAACAAAATAGACAATACTGGAAATACTGGAATTGAGAAGCACTTCCAAGACACTCTAAAACTTAATTCCAATAGCAGTGTTGGAGTCGTCACCGACGCAAAAGACAACCTTGTTACTGGTCTTGGGTATAGATTTATTGAACCGAAGGACTCTAATCAACTTAATGTAAAACTCACTTTAAACTATCATATACAGAAAACTGCTGAAAATGTCCTAAAAAAAAGTGGACTTAAAGGTGCAGTAGTTATTGAAGATGTAGTAAGCGGTGATATTGTTGCCATGGTAAGCAAACCAGACTATAATCCTAATAATATTGAAAAATACTTAGACAGTACCGATAAAGAACTATTTAATAGAGCTGTTGCCTCCTACAATCTCGGTTCAATATTTAAAATTATAGTATTGGCTAGTTCTTATGAAAATGGGATCGATCCAAATATGAACTACTTTTGCCCTGGATATATCACTTTAGGTGATAAGGAATTTAAATGCTCCTCCTATGCAAAAGGCGGACATGGACTTATTAGCCTTGAAGAAGCTTTTGCCTCTTCTTGTAACCCCTATTTCATCGAACTTGGTATAAAAACTGGTCATATCAATATCATTAATACAGCCAGAAAGTTCGGTTTCGACAATTTTACGGGTGTTAATGAACATGGAGTTGATGAATCATCAGGCCACCTTCCTGATACAAAAAAACACTTTTCCTATGGAGATATTGCCAACATTTCTATTGGACAAGGGGATATACTTGCAACTCCCCTCCAGGTAGCTGACATGATTGCAACAATTGCCAATGGAGGTATAAAAAACAGAGTAAATATAGTGGATTCCATTATAGATTCCTCTAATAATACCCTTAAGGTGGTAAGGTTTGACAAGGGTGAGAGAATTCTTTCAAAGGATATTTGTGATAAAATTAAATATCTTATGGAAAAAGTAACAATAAGCGGAACAGGAATAAAAGCAAACCTTGATGAATACGGTGGTGCAGCAGCTAAAACTGGTAGTGCTGAAACTGGACAGTATATAAATGGCGAAAAAATAGTCCACGCTTGGTTTGCTGGATACTTCCCAAGATTGAACCCAAGGTATTCTGTTGCAGTTTTTATCGAAAACGGAAAAAGTGGAGGTTCAATTGCAGCCCCAATATTTGAAGAAATAGCTAGGGATATTCTCATTAAGGGGCTATAAGATTAAATTGCCGGGCTGTTGTAAGCTTGTAACAAACAAGAATTAAGCCCGGCGTTCTTAGTTATTTCGAAACAGAACTATTGCTTAAATTCTTTATTGTGTTGTTTATTATGTTCTTTATTATGTCCTTTATTGTGTTGTTTGTAGTAAAATTTAGGCATTCCATTTCCATCCCATTCTTGTATCTTTTTTGTGTATTCGGAAATCAACTCATTAGCCTTTTCTTGCGATATTTTACCATCCTTTACTTGTGAAGCCATAACTTCTTTAAATTTCTCAATTATCTTTTCTCTCTTTTGTTCTACTGTAAGCTTATTAAACTCCTCAATTCCTTTAATTTTTGAATCGATTTTTTTAATTTTTTTGTCTGCTTCTTCCTTTGAAATTTTTCCTTCTTTCTCAAGCTTTATAATTTTCTCCTTCCTAACTTTCAACGACTTTATAGGATCTTTAAACTCTTCAGAGCATTTCCCCTTTCTACATTTCTTATGATCAAGGTGGAAATCCTTATCCCTCGTATTCTCCATATCGCTTTTGTCAGTTTTAACCGGTTTTGTCGGCTGTGAAAGAGTTGGAGCAGCAAACGCCGCTAAAGTAAAAAGATTTACTGAAATAACAGTAGCTAAAAATATTTTCGATATCTTCATTTTCACATCTCCTTAAATAATCTATTCTCTTTTTTAATATAACCATCTTAGAATATTTTATATTTAAATTAATGTGGTATAGTGTCAATATTAATCTACACAATCCAAATTAAACCAAAATTAAACTCTAAATTCATATCGCATATTGATAATTTTTTAAATATAAAAAATTTACATATGTACTTGCACCTATTAAAAACAAAACTCATATAATTAAAAGGTAGCCTATTTATCGGAGGTGCCTTACCTTGTTTACAATAGCTTGCACACTACTATTTGAAACAATAAAAAACATATTTTTCCTTTTTGGGTATGTATCCAGTGTAAATTCATTCCCACAGCCACTAAGTCCAGAGGAAGAGAAACACTATATTAATATGCTTAAAGAAGGTAGCGAAGAAGCGAGGAATATCCTTATCGAAAGAAATTTAAGGCTTGTAGCTCACATTGTAAAAAAGTACAACTCTACAGTAGGTGATTCCGATGACCTTATCTCCATCGGAACAATAGGGCTCATAAAAGCAATTGCCACCTTTAACCACGAAAAAGGAACCCGACTAGCCACCTATGCTGCCCGATGCATCGAAAATGAAATTTTGATGCAAATCAGGTCCAACAGAAAAATTCAAAGTGAAGTCTCTCTTCAGGATCCTATTGGCATTGACCGTGAAGGAAATGAAATAGCTCTTATTGACGTAATTGGAAACGAAGCTGAATCGGTTGTTGAAGAAGTTGAACTAAAAATGCAGGTTAAACGTTTATACAATAAAATGAAGCTGGTACTTAAGAATAGGGAAAAAGTGGTTTTAGAACTCAGGTATGGCCTTTTAAATGGTACAAGTAAAACTCAACGAGAAATAGCAAAAATGCTAGGTATTTCAAGATCCTATGTATCAAGAATTGAAAAGAAAGCAATAAAAAAACTAGGTAAGGAATTAAAATCAGAAGGCTATCCATAATAGCCTTCTGATTATTTTACTTATTTACACTCTTTTACATATTCTTTAAAGGACTTTTTCTTAAATAATCCACCAATTATGTTTTTTAGGAGTAAGATTGTTATAGGTCCAATTATCATTCCTATATAACCAAATATTCTCAAACCTAAATACATTGATAGAAGAGTCACTAAAGGATGTAATCCTATCTGTTGACCTAAAACCTTTGGTTCTATAAGCTGCCTTACCACCAATACTACGCCATAAAGTATTATAAGTGAAATTCCCATTCTAATATCGCGTGTAATAAAATTATATATTGCCCATGGAATCAAAACCCCTCCCGTTCCAAGAATGGGAAGTGCATCTATAATACTTATCAGCAATCCTAAGAGTATATTCTGCTTTACACCTATAATGGCAAAGCCTATACTTAGTTCAACAAAAGTGATGCTCATAAGAATTAGCTGGGCTTTTATATAACCAAAGAGTGCTGCAAACATATCGTCTTTTATGGTTATTACATTGTTGACCCAATCTTCAGGAATGTTTAATTTGATATACTCATAAATTTTATCCCTGTCCGAGGCCATAAAGAACGTTGACAACATAGTAATAATAACAAAAATTATTGCCTGTGGAATAGATATCGCAGTGTTCAATAATCCTTTTGCAAAAGAGCTTCCTATTTCCGATACATTTGAAGTCAAATTTGCTACCATTCCCTCAATACTTTTGGTGGCTTCTTCAGGGAGTCTTAAGTAAATTTCCGATCCCCTGCTAATATACTCTTTAACATTATCATAAATATTTTTAGAATACTCGGGTATTATTACAGATAGACTTAGAGCCTCCTGATAAACTCTAGATATCAGAAACGCCAACACTAAGCCAATAATTAGCATAACAAGTAAAAGCGAAATTATCGCTGATGCTTTTCTATTAAGCTTTACCTTTTTCATTAGGAACTTAATTAGAGGTTCCATTATAGATGACAGTGCAAAGGCTATTAGAAAAGGTGCAATGTACAAAATGGATTTAAAAAAAAGTAAAACTCCTAATATCGTACCTCCAATTACAAGCAGTAATCTCAAAAATAACTTTAGACCCTTATTCATATACTCTCCAAAAAACTGTATTTGTTATATATATAATAATATTTTATAAGCGTCAGGGCAAGCATAAATTATTTGCAACCTGAAAATAGGCTATGGAGTAACTAACAAATAAAAGCTTTAAACCAATAAAGAAAAACTATTACTCAATAAAGACAATGAACCTTATTCTAGCGATCCTATTTCACATATAGACTATTTAGCCTTAGAACCGTATTTATAGAATACTCAATTGGCACAAATATATTTTATACTAATAAAATTATTATTAATGACAGATTCCTTTGTCAAAGTAGTTAAGTATTTTTTTAATTCATCAATATTTTTACAATCTGATGTTGCCAGACTAATATGAACAGAGCAATCTCTTCCATGTTCTTTAGCTTGATACAAAGCAAAATCACATATATTTATAGTTTGCTCAAAATTTAATATATCCGGACAACACATTTCGAAGGGCAGATACGCACAACCTATTGAGCAAGTCTTATTTATAATAGTCTTATTCGGTAACTCTATGCTAGTTTCCCTTATTTTACTTAATAATTTTTTGGAAAACTGTTCAAGGTATTCTACCTTGGTATTATTTAAGAAGACTAAAAATTCTTCTCCTCCCCACCTAACTACAAAATCTTCCGATCTAACAAGACTTTTTAGGACTTCTGTTAGTTTAATAAGAACCTGATCTCCGGCAGCATGACCATATGTATCATTTACTTTTTTGAAGTGATCAATATCAATAAGGTACAAGCCAATTACATTGTTGTTAGTGTCTAAATCACTTTTTTGACTGTTAAAAAATAATTCCATTTTCGATTTTATAAACTTTTCGGTGGATTTGTTTATATATTCATACACATATCTCCTGTTATATAGTTTGGTTAGTGGATCACGAAGTGACAGTTCTTTTAATTCCGAATTCGCTATTGCCAATTGCTGAGTTCTTTCATTGACTATATATTCTAATTTTTCATATACCTGTGCCTTTTCAACAGATATAGCAATATGCGAGGATAAGATTTCTATCGCCTCTATTCTCTGGGAACTAAATACATCTTCAGCTAGATTGTTCTCAAGATAGATAATCCCCTTAAGATCGTTTTGATGAATAATCGGTACACATAAAATTGATTTGGCATTCACTCTCTTTATGTAATCAGTATTCTTGTAATAATGATTATTCATAGCATTACCTAAAACAACTATTTCATGGGTTCTCTTTACATATTGTACTATGTCAGGGCAAAAATCATTACTTTCACTTAATGGAAGGGAGTTTGTTATTCGGCTATCTTCATTTTCGCCATTTTTAATTACTTCAACATATAATTTATCATCATTTATATTTCTTAAAATAACGCAGCCCTTTTGCCCCCCTGTATTTTCCATAACCACATTCATAAGTAGCTTAAGCAACTTATCAAATCTTATTTCACTTGATATAGCCTGAGTAGACTTCAAGATAGACTTAATATCTAGACTTAATGTGCTTGAATTAGTACTTGTTCGTTTTATAGATTGTTTTCTTCGAGAAAACTTACTGGCATATTTTCTTTCGGTAGAAAAATCCGAATACTTCGTCTCTAAAATTCTTACTTTCTCATAAACGCCCCAGTGATTATAGAAATATTTAGCTTCTTTTATATAAGTTTTCCCTACTATCTCTTCATTCCTAGATATCCAAAACTCGCCAATAATTTCATTTATTATGGCTTTCATGTTTATAAACTCTCCTGGTACTATTGAATCAAGAGATTTTCTATATAAGCCAATAATAGTTTCTAAAGGCTTGTTTTGAATTCTTGCTAATTCTGCTGCAACGATATAGTACTTATGCTCAAAATTTTCGGGGCAACTTTCACACCAAATTTTTAAGCTATCCAATTTCTTATTTATTTGTTTTAGGATTTCATCTTTATCTGCTCCTGCTTCTTTTTCAATCTTCTTTATTAGGCTTAAAGAACTGGCCATGGCATAATTTGCAGAACTAAACAGACCTCTACTAGCATCAATATATTTTTCAGTATATTCAACCCATTTCAGAGCCGCCTCATAATTCCCGAGTACATAATTTGTCATTACATTAAACTCACCGAATTTAAAAGTAGCAGCCATGTTATTGCCCTGTGCAAGCATCTCAAGAATAGAATTTTCTGCTTCATAATTATATGCCGACTGAAGTTGGCTTACCACATGCTTCATTAGACCTACAAAGGGCAACAAAAGCATCACCTTGTAAAACATTAACAACTTCTCAGTTTTTTCTAAATCCTGAATAAATTCATCTAGATTTTTCCCTATATAAAAATTATGATCCAATTTGTAGATTGTCGACCAAAAAGCATGTATAATGTCGCCGGTTTCCATTCCATATTTAATCGAAAGATCAAAATACTCCAAACCCTCGGAATAATGCTTTTTCCAGTGAGATATAAAAGTTGCGAAAACAAAATAGGTTCCTGCTCTTAATGAATCGAATTTGTACTTGTCAATCAAAGAAAAAGCCACCTTATTAAACTTATAAGAAAGCTCATAGTCCCCAAGAACAGGTCCAAAAACAATTCCACACTCCGAGAAATTCTTACAGTTTACTTCTACTATTCCGGATTTTACTGCCGTATCAAACATTTTTAGCTGTATTAATATATTTAGGGGCGGATATAATTCAAAGGCTATTGGCGATAATTGGAATAATAATTTCATAACCATGATTTTATTTTCGTCTTTCAGTAATGGTAGATTAACTAAATCATCCATACAATTATCTGCTAAGTAACTATGTATTTTTTCAATACCTACACCAATTTCAACATCTATATCCCTTGGATCTGAAGGTAAATCTGCATCGAATAATTTAAGACCCTTTTTAATCTCCTCTGCTACTATATCACGCTTTTCTCCTGTGTGGTCTAGAATCTTAGCTTTTAATTCATACACCATAGCCTTTTCAATATTATTTGATGCTAGCTTCAATGTATTATCGCATAAGACCATTATCTCCTCGATATCTCCGGACAGATAACATGCTTCAATATATTCCAAAGAAAAATCAAACAATTTTTTTGGGATATCAAGCCATTCATCCTTGGTAAACAGGCTTTTTCCTATGATATAGTAATTTTTAGCGATACTATACGCCATATTTTTCTTTGCTCTTTTTCCAGCATAATAATTTAAATCTAGAAGTTCCATTCGTTCTGTTTTACTATTTATAATGTTTCTTCCAACATTCAAATGATTTGTTATTTCGAAAATTTTGCTTCCGTACATGTTTTTATTATTATAAGTATTCAATAGGATTTTTCCGACCCTATAATGAATTAATTCCTTTTCTTTGTCAGAAACCAATGAATATGCCGCTTGCTGAATTCTACTATGATTAAATCTAAAATTTATTTTAATTCCAGATTTCAAATATTCGTCTTTTTCTACATTTAAAAATTTATAATTATTATCTACTGGCACTACATATTCTTTTTCCATTGCAATCCTTAAAGCACTATATATGTCTTCTATATCTTTACATATTTCATATATAATTCTTAATTCAAAATAATTCCCTATACATGAAGCAGCTTTTAGAATATAAAGAGAATCAAAAGGTAATAGCTTTAAGTTTTCTATTAGAAAATCCACTACATTGTCGCTTAATTGAATATTTCTAATTTCTTCTATATGCCATTCCCATATCGAGCTTTCCTCATTAAATTTAAACAATTCATTCTCGTACAGAGTCTTTAGTAATTGACAAGTAAAAAAAGGATTACCTTTTGTCTTTTGATATACGTAGTTTGATAATAAGGCGGTATCTTCAGGATTATATCTTAAAGTATCAGCAATTAACTGGTTTACAGCTGTCTCTTCTATGGCTTCAATATTATGTTGATATAGAAAATCTTCATTGCCTAAAGTCTTTTTCACTCTATCAAACATAGATAATAACGGATGACCATCTAGGACCTCATTATCCCTGTATGAGCCTATAATAATGAGATTGTTAATATCCTCCGATGATATGAGGTATTCCAACATGTCAATTGAAGACATATCGCTCCATTGGAGGTCATCTAAAAACATTATTAATTGATTTTCTTCATTTGCAAAAACTTTAATAAAATTACTCAAGGCTAAGTTTAGTCTGTTTTTCTCTTCAACTGGTTCCATTTTATGAACTTCAGGCTGTTTACCAATTATTTGTTCAAGTTCGGGTATGAATTCTACAAGAATTCCAGCATTTTTCCCTAATGCCTTTTCTAAGCTGCTTCTCCAATAATCATAATTTTTTGCTACTAGCACTATGTTTTTTATAAGCATTCCAAACGCTTCTTTTAGTGCACTATAAGGATTGTTACGTCCAAATTGCTCAAATTTGCCTGATATAAATCTACCGCCTTTGTAAATTGCTTCCTGACTTATTTCTTGTATAATAGCGGTTTTTCCAATACCTGAGTAGCCTGAAACAACCAACATTTTAATACTGCTTTCCTTAGTGTTTTTAAGTATATCTCTTAAATTATTTATGTCCTTTTCTCTTCCATAAAGTTTCTGAGGAATTTCAAATCTATTGGAGATATCTTTTTCTGCAATCCTGAAATTAATAATTTTATCTCTCGAATATATATTTTCCAAACAGTATTCCAAATCATATTTCAAACCTATAGCTGTTTGATATCTGTCTTCAGCATTTTTTGATAATAATTTCATAATTATGTCTGAAATTGTTGATGGAATTTCACTACAAACGGTTTTAGGTTCAATTGGTGTTTTCGCAATATGGCTGTAAATAACTCCCAACTCATCACCAGTAAAGGGAAGTTTGCCTGTAAATATTTCATACAAAGTTACTCCCATAGAATATAAATCCGCCCTAAAATCGACAGGTCTGTTTATCTTTCCTGTCTGCTCTGGAGATATATATAAACAAGTTCCCTCAAATATATTCGTATTAAAGCTTTTCTCGCTTATTAATTCTGTAGACAAACCAAAATCAACAACCTTAATCTCATCAGTTTCAGTGTTCCAAACAATGTTGTAAGGATTTATGTCTTTGTGAATTACGCCTTGTCTATGAATTTGTACTAAAGCTTCAGCTATATTGACAGCAATAAACAACTTTTTCTTCAAATCGAGCGTATTTAAACTTAATAAATCAGACAACGGTCTTGCTCCAAAGTCTTCTAAAATTATAGCAATAGAGTTTTTATAATTTTTTGTGCCATATACTTTAATTACCTTATCGCCATAGTCTTTTCCAGTTATCATAGCTTCTCTTTTTATATTTATTAATTCTTCTTTTGTCGGATATTCGTTATTTTGAAGTTTAACTAGAACTTTCTTATTATCTGAAATTTGAGTACCTCTATAAATAGAAGATTTTTGACTTCTATAAATAAGTTCATCAATATTATAGCCCGGTAATTCAAACATATTATTCACATCCCTCTTGTTCTTGTGAACAGTATAGCATCTTTTTATAGTAAAATATATACAATAATTGAATATTTATTGTTTTTTCGTCATATTATTTACAATAAATTATGTTTATCTACCACTCTTATATCACCATGCACAATAAATTAATTAGAACAACCTGTTGTTGTGTTAATTCCATTATATTCCGACATATCTAATGCTTCATGTATATTTCGATATATAATGCTTCATGATACTATTGGATAAATTTTTAAAGAATTGCTATATCCTTAATATTCTCAACACTCATTAAGGAAACTGAAGCTTTAAGCAAATAATCGTTATCATTAAAACTTAAGCACATCGACCGAACTTTTGAAATTCATACTCCCATTTCTTAAAAGCCAACTCACAATATATATATCGGTATAAAACCATTTCAAACTAACATTGTCTATTCTCGGTTTTATTAAATCATTAAGTAAAATCTATGAGCTGTGAACACTTAAGAAAATTGTTGGCAAAGATAAAAAGGATAAGACCCGTATCTACTGGTCTACGAGTCCGTCCTTAATATAATTAGTAGTTTGTCGAACTACTTATAAAATATAGCATTTTTGTCTGCAGTCAATACTAAAGTATGTTCTACATTTCAAACAATGCTAATTAGTGTTTAGCATGTCATAACACTAAATGCTTTTTACTTGATTTCTACAATTGTTACTCCATCTTCGCCTTCTCCATATTTTCCGAGCCTATAGGACTTAACCCTTTTGTTACTTTTTAGATATCGATGAATTCCACTTCTCAATACTCCAGTGCCTTTACCGTGTATTATGCATATCTCCGAAAGCCCCGTTATAACTACATCATCTAAGTACTTATCAACAACTTCTAGAGCATCATCTAAACTTAATCCCCTTACATCTACCTCATTTCTGATGCTTCTTGCTTTTGATATAGCTATCTCTCCTGCTCCAGTTCTCTTTATCTGCTCTTTCTGTTCGTCAATTATTTTTAAATTGGTAATATGAACGTTTATTTTCATAATACCAGCCTGAACTATTGCTTCACCATTCTTATCTGGTGTTGATACAACTGTTCCTTTCTGATTTAGATTAGTAATTAAAACACTATCTCCTGGCTTAAGGTCTTTAGGCGGTTTGACAAGTGTATTTTTAGGGATAATAGGCTTACTCAAAGCATCTTCAATGGTATCTATCCTATTCTTTAATTTAAGCCTCATCTCTTCAGCTACTTTTTGATTTGTGCCCATTTCCTTTTCCCTTTGTATTCTTCTCATCTCAGATAGGATTTTCTCTGATTCATGCTTTGCCTCTAATAAAAGTTTTCTAGCCTCTTCCCTAGCTTCTCTTAATATCATATCCTTTTTGTCTTCAAATCTCTTTCTTTGAACTTCTATTTCATTTTTTATTTTTTCCGCCTCAATTTTCAGAATATGTGCTTGTGTTCGTTCACTTTCCGATTGATTAAGATTCTCTTCGATGGACATAAGCATATCTTCAAATTTGATTTCTTCACTTGTCAGATAATTCTTTGCATGCTCGATCACTGAATCAATAAGCCCTAATCTTTTAGATATAGCAAAGGCATTACTTCGTCCTGGCACGCCAATCAAAAGCTTATAAGTAGGTTTTAAGGTTTCAACATCAAACTCACAGCAAGCATTCTCCACATAAGGTGTGGTTACGGCATAAACTTTTAGCTGACTATAGTGAGTAGTAGCAACAATAGTGCAGCCTTTCTGCTTTAGGTGCTCTAAAATAGCCATTGCCAATGCAGCACCTTCGGTAGGGTCAGTGCCAGCTCCTAGTTCATCAAATAGAACAAGGGAATTATTGTCCACGTTTTCTAGGATATTTACAATATTTTTCATGTGAGATGAAAATGTACTTAAGCTCTGTTCGATACTTTGCTCATCTCCAATATCAGCAAAAACCTTGTTGAAAACACTCACTTCTGTCCCTTCATTTGCAGGAATATGAAGTCCTGCTTGTGCCATAAGCGTAAATAATCCCACGGTTTTAAGGGTTACAGTCTTTCCCCCTGTATTTGGTCCTGTAACAACTAGAGTATCAAAATCTTCTCCTATCCAAAAATCAATAGGTACCACTGTTTTAGCATCAAGCAGTGGATGCCTTCCCTTTTTTATAAGTGTTTTACCTTCGTTAT
Source organism: Clostridiaceae bacterium (assembly GCA_012519925.1). Lineage (GTDB taxonomy): Bacteria > Bacillota > Clostridia > Acetivibrionales > Acetivibrionaceae > Acetivibrio. Next base: position 1,240 of record JAAYPF010000009.1, on the reverse strand, counting down.
TAAGCTTTGGGCAAACACAATTATAGTCCAAACTCAGTTTTGCTTTTGCAAAAATAAAATCAAGCTTTGCTAAAATAGTAATATTAGTCTTTAGCTCAACTGCAATTTGAGCCGTATCATTAGACAACTCCTGAAGTATTCTTTCAATCTCTGTCTGTTCTTTTAATTTAAGCTCCCGTATTGTGTTATTTGCCTCTACAACAGCCATAGGTTCAATAAAGAGAGTTGCTCCACTTGCAGAGGAATCATGTATAAGTCCGGGAATTTCGGCTCTGTATTCCTGTTTGACAGGCACTACATATCTATCCCCTCTCATTGTAACTATTGATTCCTGCATGTACTTCTGGTATTTAGCTGACCTAACTAAATCATTAAGTTTGTCCTTTATTGAATTCTGTGCATGACGTATCTGCCTCCTGATATTTCCTAATGCAGGACTTGCGTTATCAGAAATTTCCTCTTCGCTTAATATGCAAAGATTAATCTTATCCTCGACCCTTTTAGCTGGTTCAAGGCAACTAATCAATTCACTTACAATATTATCATCCTCTGTCTTAATATTATCGCCACTTGAATAGTTTTTTAAGTTTCTGACAGCACGCAATACTCCTGCCACTCGTATAAGTTCCCCAGGGTTTAACATTGAACCTATTTCGGCTCTTTTAATACTGTCACTTATATCATGAATCCCCCCTAATGGCGGACTACCCCTCCTAGATATAAAGTTTACCCCATCACTGGTTTCCTTCAAATTTATTTTAATCTTTTCAAAGTCATTATCTGGCATTAGCTGCTTTGCTAATTCCAAGCCAAGACTTGATGCTGTAAGTGAAGCTAGCCTATCTATTATTTTGTTATATTCCAAAATCCTTATGGTCTTTTCATTCATGCTATAAAGTTACCTTTCTTGATGGTTATTGTCATATCTTTAACAATAGAAGCAATATCTATTAAACCACTTCTTTGTTTTATTTGATTTCAAAAATAAATAGTAAATTAGCATTTTAAAAAAAGCTGATTTTATTTAGTCTGAGCTTTAAATTTTGTCTAATGAATTTTTAAAACACCTTATATATTATAGCAAAAAAATACCTTAAGTGAAATATATAATGAATTTTGAGTTTCCCCAAATTTAGTAACAAAAAACTGAGGGATCTTTGAGCTTAAAGGCTTTGAAAATATCAAGTTGTTGTGATGGAGGTGGTTTTTCTAGGAGGTATCTAACACCTTCCTTAGTTTT
>JAAYPF010000049.1 GCA_012519925.1 Clostridiaceae bacterium | reverse complement strand
ATTCCTTTGTTTTTTTATAAAAACGGCATTTTACGGCTGTTCGCTTTGTAAATTATGGAATTTGATGTTTTTTTAAGCTAAACCAAAACTTTTCACACGAAATTTGCTTGATTTTTCAGCAGCTTCGTTGATTTCAAGGGGTTATTTTCTAGTTCTACCCTTGATTTGACAGATACTGCATTGGGTAGTAATTTGAATGAACGCAGCAAAAACATCAAGGCTTTGATTCTTCTTTTTGCTGATTTGAACATGGTGGCATTGCAAAAAGGTGATGTTTTGGGAGATGCCTATGAGTATCTTATCGGACAGTTTGCAATGGAGTCTGGTAAAAAGGCTGGAGAATTCTATACACCAAGGCAAGTGAGTGAGGTTATGGCACAAATAGTTGCGAAATCTTCTACAATTAATTCTATATACGATCCTACAGTCGGTTCAGGTTCTTTACTATTAACTGTTAAAAAGCATTTGAATGAAGACGTTCAAAAGAATTTGGACTATTATGGGCAGGAAAAAAATACGGCGACCTATAACTTAACACGTATGAACGTGCTTTTACATGGGGTTCGTCCTGAAAAGATGACGATTAAAAATGGGGATACATTATCGCAAGACTGGCCGGAAGATCCAGCACATCCTAGCGAAGGTGTGTTGTTTGATGCAGTAGTAATGAATCCTCCATACTCAGTAAAAGGTTGGAATAAAACGGGATTGAAAGTAAGTGACCCTCGATTTGAAGTTGCTGGGGTATTACCGCCAGATTCAAAAGGTGATTTTGCTTTCTTATTGCATGGACTTTTCCATTTAGGGCAAAACGGAACGATGGCAATTGTTTTACCTCATGGCGTGTTATTTCGTGGTTCATCAGAGGGTGATATTCGTAAACGTCTGTTAGAGAAAAACTATATCGACACCATCATTGGGTTGCCTAGCAACTTGTTTACCAATACACCTATTTCAGTGGTTGTTATGATTTTGAAGAAGAATCGTAAATTAGGTGAACCGGTACTGGTTATTGACGCTTCTCACAGCTTTGTTAAGGTTGGGAAACAAAACGTTCTGCAGGAAAAAGACATTGCAAAAATCGTTGATACTTATGTGGAACGTAGAGAAGAAAAAGAGTATAGTCATTTAGCAACTCGTGAAGAAATACTGGAAAATCAGTATAATATGAATATTCCTCGGTATGTTGAAGCGATAGATGACGATATTCTCCATGATGTGGATGGCCATTTATTCGGTGGAATTCCCCGAAAGAATATTGATGACTTGAAGGTCTTACAGTCAACAGTGCCACATGTCTTGGCGAAAGTGTTGAAAGAAAAGTGTGATGGGTATTTGGAACTTGTGAAGCCAGTGGAAGAAATTTCTCAAGCTATCCTGTATGATGAATGTATCGTTGCAATATCAAAAGAAATCGCAGAAGAAACCAAAGATTATATTGATAAATACTGGAATATCCTACAAAATATCAACAGTGTAAGTAATTTGAAACAATTGATGGATGAAATGCTGATTAAGATTAAGGAAGTGCTTTCTGCATTCATGCATGTTGATGTTTATGATGGTTACCAAATTGTTGCTGAAATATGGAAAAATGCATTAACCCATGATACAGAAATTATATCTTTGAGTGGTTTTTATTCTGCAGGTCGAACTCGTGAATCAAACATGGTTACAAAGGGAACAGGGGATAAAAAACGTGAAGAACAAGACGGTTGGGTAGGCAGCATCGTACCCAATGATTTGATTGCGAAACGCTTGTATAGTAATGAGCTGGAAGCAATTGAGATCAAAAAAAGCAAGGTTCAAGAGATAGAAGCAGAACTGTCTGATTTGGTTGAAGCAGCGAAGGTGGAAGATAGTGATGAAGCCAATGCTTTAAGTGATACTTTGAATGAGGCTGGTGAGGCATTTGAAAATAGTAAAGTCAAAGCGGAATTGAAGAAAGTGAAAAAAGGTGCAGTTGAATACGAACTACTTAAAAAAGTTGAGAAGCTATTTACGGATAAATCTGATCTTAATAAGGCTATCAAAACAGATGAAAAAGCTCTGAAAGAAGCCGTACAAGAACGTATTTTGGTATTGACAGATGAAGAAATCGATAATTTAATGTATGAAAAATGGTTTGGTAATACAGTGCCAGAAATGGTTGGCTTGGTAGAAAGACCATTAAAATCTGAGCTTAACACACTGCAAATATTGAATAATCGCTATTTAGATACGTTATCAGCGATTGACCAGGAAATCAGGGAAGTAGAATCTTCATTTGAAGCCTTGATGAATGAATTGGTGGTGGGATAATGAGTAATATCACAAAAATAGTTCCTAAAAGGCGATTTAAAGAGTTTCAAAACGCTGGTGATTGGGAACAGTGTAAGTTGGGGACAGTAGTAGAATTTTTAAAAGGAAAGGATTTAAGTTGGAAGGATATAGAGGCAAATGGTAGTCATGAATGTATATTATATGGGCATCTTTATACTGATTACGGTATGGTAATAAATAATATAAATTACACTACAAATTCATACACCAATGATTTGGTTTTAAGTGATTATGGAGATGTCTTAATTCCAAGTTCGGATACTACACCTACTGGATTAGCAAGGGCATCAAGTGTTGAAAAATCTGGAGTTTTGCTCGGAGGAGACATAAATGTGCTTAGACCTAAAAAGCATGTTGATGGAAGTTTTCTTTCATATAATATTAACTTTAATAAGCCTCAATTATTACGGTTAATTAAAGGTACAACAGTGAAACATATCTATAACTTTGATCTTAAAGGAATTGACATTAGTTTACCAAATTCTATAGAAGAGGAATTGAAAATAGTTTCATTGTTCAAGAATATTGACAACCTTATCACCCTTCAACAGCGTAAGTTAGAAAAGGCAAAAGCTCTAAAATCTGCGTATCTTTCGGAGATGTTTCCAGCTGAAGGTGAGCGAGAGCCAAAACGAAGATTTGCTGGATTTACTGACACTTGGGAACAGCGTAAGGTTGGTGATCTGACAAATGTAGCATCAGCGGCTCGTGTTCATAAAGAAGAATGGGCTTCATCAGGAGTACCATTTTTCAGGTCAAGCGATGTTGTATCTGCCTACAAAGGCAATGAAAATGAGAAGGCTTTTATCTCATTTGAACTATATGAGCAGTTAACAAGGGTTTCTGGAAAACTAGAAAAAGACGATATTTTGATAACTGGAGGAGGTTCAATTGGAATCCCCTATATTGTGCCGAATAACGAGCCTTTGTACTCAAAAGATGCCGATTTGATATGGGTAAAGAGTACCGAAAAATTCAATAGCCGATACCTTTATACTTTTTTTACTTCACCGGAATTTAGAAGATACTTAAACGGTATTTCTCATATAGGAACAATAGCTCATTACACAATTGAGCAAGTAAAAGAAACGCCTATTTGCTTACCTTCCATTGAGGAGCAGAATGAAATCGGAGCATATTTCGCCCATCTCGACAACCTTATAACCCTTCAACAACGTAAGTTGGAAAAACTGCAAAATATAAAAAAAGCATACTTAAATGAGATATTTATCTAGAGGGGAGCGAAAGTTATGAGCAATGCACCTAAAAGTGCAACAGAGAAAGCTTATCAAGAACATTTTGTGAAAGAGCTACAAAAATATAAATGGGAAGCACCTGAATTCCTGGATGGTAACAAACAAAAGGTGACGGTTTCGGACTTAATTACTCACTGGCGTTGTGAACTTAACCGTATCAATGCTGACCAGCTTGAGGGAGTGGAGTTAACAGATAATGAGTTCAGGCAGGTTATGGCAAAGGTTAAACGTATTAGTAATAGTTTCGAAGCTGCTAAGATATTGGCTATTGAAGAGTCAAAAGGAAAAATTGATGGTATCTTCCGTGATGATAATCCGAAAACCACGAGAAAACAAATTACGTTGACAATTTTCAAAAAAGCCGAAGTGCGTGGTGGAGATTCAAGTTATCGAATTGCCAGAGAAGTGCAGACCCCAAATGGTAACCGATTTGATATTGTTTTACTGATTAATGGTTTACCATTAATAAATATTGAACAAAAGCGTACAGATAAGACATTAGACGAGGCGTTTGGTCAGTTCATACGGTATTATCGTGATGGAGAATACAGCAATAACTTTATGGCTTTTTCACAGATGATGGTGGTTAATTCAGAAATTGAAACCCGTTATTTTGCAACACCCAAGTCTGTGGATGGGTTCAATCCAAGCTTTGTTTTTCACTGGTCTGATAAGTCGAATATACCAATCAACAACTGGAAAAAGGTAGTGGAACATTTCTTAATGATTCCAATGGCGCATCAGATGGTCGGCGACTACTTGGTTATTGATGAGGCAAAAGAGGAAAAAGGTTGGATATTTACCAACTACAAAGTGTACTGGCCTATTATGTTACAAAATAATTCAATGGTACTTTATTAAAGAGTAATTGAGGTGATTTTGTTGAGTATTGAAAAATTAAAGGAAATTATT
>JAAYPF010000048.1 GCA_012519925.1 Clostridiaceae bacterium | reverse complement strand
TCAAGCCTTCCAACCTCCTGTAAATCATACATACATTATGATTTTACAGGATTTTTTTGTTGAAAGGGGTCATTTTTTCGCTAGCGTTTCCCCACTAAAGGGGTCACTTTTATATTAGCATACACATATTATCAAGCGAATAAAAAAAAGGACTTTTATAAGTCCCTTTTTTTATACTTTAATAGTATAGGAACAACTGGTCTATTCTCTGAGTTTTTTAAGCGTTCCTCTTAAAATGTGAATATCTTTTACAACTTGAATTCCTCTGCAAGCCCAATAATTCTCGCCAAGGTAACCTCAAAACATCTCTGTATCGCTTCATAATCCATATTTGGAATATAGTAAGCCTCCATTCTATCATGAACTTTCTTTGCCTTAGCAACGGTCTTTATTGCAATATCCATAATAGAGTCGAATTCCTTCTTGTTTAATTCAAGTTCAGACTTATATTTATTTAATATCTCATCGTCTATAAAATCGTCAAGGTTTATTTGTGCTAGTGCTTTCTCATCATAGCTGTGATACTCATTAGTTGTAGTAAGTGCTACGCTTAGTTTTGGAATTACCAAGTGTTCAAGCTTATAGGGGTTTAGTGCACAATAATAAGCTTCAACATCATAGCCCCTTTCAACTGCTTGATCCATGACCTTTGAAATCACCTTCTCAGTACCCGTTCCTGGTCTGCCTTTCAAAGCATAAACCTTGTTAGTATTTAATAGTGTTGATAAATAGTTAACATATCCATTAGGCGTTATTGCACTTGCAAAGAGTCGCCTAATATTGCCTTCTTTATCTAATGCATCACTATCTTTAAATAAATCTATTATAAGATCATTTGCTTTAGAGTTAACCTTGGCGTTGTCAATCCCCCAGCTTATGATTTCAGCACTGTCCTCATAAAAGGAATAAGCAGCTTTTATGTATTTGTATGCCCTTCTAAAGGTTCTTCCAACTTCCTTATTTTCCTTAAGTATCTTTTCCCTGTTTTTGAGCATGCCTTCTTCATTCCAAAAGTCACCAAGGTGAAGGATTTCATCTACAGCACCTGGATTTTTAGGATCCACTACATGTGGTGGGGTATCCTATGCACAAAAGGAACAAGCTGATAAAACGATATTAATCCAATGGCAAACGCTCCAACACGGGTAAAGTATTTTCGCAAATAGTCAATGAAGAGATTTATACTTTACTCTGAGCGGATAATAAACACACCAAATTTTCCGCCGGGGTCATCAGCATCTTTTATGGCATTTGGGTATCCATTGGGCCGGACAGGTTTTTTTGTTCCCATTGGTACCTGGACGGCTCCTCCAGAATATACCCCACTGACTACAGGTTCGCCCCAGAGGTCATAGACACTGTAAATTTTAAATGGTTTACCAACACTAAGATAACTATCCAGAGCAACACTTACACGATTTTTGTCTTCCCAGTTGTAGATGATAAGATCTATTCTATTTGGATCATATTCATTTGCATGCAGGACTACCTTGTTTTTCTGAGGCAGTTCACTGTAATATTCATTTTCTGGAAATTCCTTTTTTCCTATATGATTTGTTTCGCCGTAGAAGTGGTTTCCTATCACATTACCATCTTTCCAGTAACCTTGGACATATATATCACCTACAAAATAATTGTTTTTCAGTTCTATAAATTCATTATTAACCGTAGACCCCCAACCAAGTCTAACATTTCTGGAATTTGCTGTTGGACTCCAAGAGTAATTCTCGATTACTCTCGTACTGTCAACAGGTGTCAAACCTCCTATCAGTAAACCATCTGAGTTTCCAGTTAAACTACCACCTTCAAGCGAAGCCCCTGTTCTAAACCAAACATTTCTTTCAAAATCAAGACCCTTTATTGAGCCAGTTTCGGTATAAGCATGGATGCCGAAACCATACCCAAAAAAGAGAATGTTATTCGCAATTCTTTTGGTTCCCTCTTTATTCTGTATATATATTCCATGACCCCTGCCCCGTCCCTCAGATTCGCCGTAAAAACCGTTGTTGTATATTATATTTCCATAGAGCTCATTATTGATAGCCGAAGATGAAGAGAATATACCCTGTGCAGTGTCATGTATGATGCAATTTATGATTTTTGTATTTTGTCCATTTATTTCCAATCCCGACGTCATTATGTTTCTACTCGCACTGCTTGCAGTTATTTCCAAGTCTCTGAATTCTACCCAACTACTTTGATTAATATATAAAGCGTGTACTTGTTCTCCTGCTTTGTAGATACCCTCAATAATTACTCTTTTGCCGGGTTCTCCTGCAAATATTATAGGAGAATTTACCCCTCCCTTGACATTACTTACAAACCTTCCAGAATACCTTCCTTCTTTTAGTATTACCAGATACCCGGGTTTAGCCGGACTATTTGAATTTAGTACTGTCTGCAGATCCAATGGATCCTCATATGTTCCCTTTGCATAAGAACTACCTGTTGGTGATACATAAATATTCGCCTCGACAGGTTTTTCAGGAATATCCGTAGGTTTTGGGATTGGAGTCGGTGTTGCTGTCGGCCCTTGAGTTGAGGTTGGTTTTATAGTTGGTATTTGGGTTGAGGTTGGTTT